>JAISHI010000022.1 GCA_031262595.1 Christensenellaceae bacterium
AGAAAGATAAAGGAGAAAATTATGAGCGGATATATTATATTAAATCTGTTTGCGCATAAAAAAGGCGGCGGCTCAACATCAAACGGACGCGACTCGCAAGCAAAACGTCTCGGCGTTAAAGCCAGCGATGGCGAATTCGTGACTGCTGGAAGCAACATCGTTCGTCAACGCGGAACGAAAATCCTCGCGGGCGAAAACGTTGGCGTTGGAACGGACCACACCTTATTTGCGCTTATCGACGGCGAAGTTTCGTTTACGACAGGCCGCGACAATCGAAAGTTTTGCAACATTATACCAGTTAAAAAATAATTTGAAATTCGGCGACGGTTAGGTTAAACTTAATCGTTGCCAAAACTTGCATCCGTAGCATAACTGGATAGTGCACTTGGCTACGAACCAAGCGGTTGGGGATTCGAATTCCTCCGGATGCACCAAAAAATTCCCGAAAGGGAATTTTTTAACTTTTTCACTCTTCACTTTTTCATTTTCACTTATTCACTAAAAATTTAATACCGCCCACCCGCCAGTTATAAAAAATATAATACCCAATATTAAAATTTCGCGGAAATATTGACTTTTGGGCGTTTTAAGAGTATTCTTACTTATCCAAAAGTTGGAGGGAATTTTTTATGAAAAATAATATCGAAGACAATTATGAAGGGCAACTCGGTTCGCCATCGAAATTGAAAATGATTAAAAAAAGAGAATCTTTTAAAAAAGGATTAAGGCTGTTGGTCGTTCCGTCCGTAATTATTAGCGGCGCAATGGCGGGCGCGGCAGGAGGATTAGTAATGGCAGACACTCTAGGGGGTGCAATTACAGGCACATGGTTAGGAGCGGTAGGCGGTGGGACTGCGGGTGCATATTTAAGTGAATGGATTATAGAGTTCGCGGCGAAACAATATGAGAGGCATAATAAAGGCATGAAAACCCTTGCGGCGCACGCAAAAAAAGATGCCGAAGCAGTTGCCAAAATCGAAAACCGACCCCAAATCAATACAATATACGACGAATGGGGCTGCGAAATAAATGATTTTGAGTGCGAGTTCGACCAACAATTAATTTAAAACTTATCCGCCAAAAACGAGTTCGAAGTTCGGCTCGTTTTTGTTTTGCGTTTTTTAATCGCTTTTTATAACCCTCGTCGCCCTCCGTTTTTATATTAAAGTATTTTTATAATAAGTATTGACTTTTATGGGGGGTATGTTATTTTTATTATTATAATAAAAAAACCATTATAATTAAAAAAAGGGGATATTATGGGAAATAATACGAAGGATAACTATGAAGAACGACTCGGTTCGCCATCGAAACTAAAAATGCTTGATAAAAGAGCGGCTTTTAAAAATTATGTAAAGAAAGTAGTGTTTTTTGGGAGCGATCCTTTTAAAGAACGAATTGCGGAGTTTGCTGCCCAACAATACGAGAAGAGAAGTGGCAGCATGAAAACTCTTGCGGAGCTCGTAAAAGAAGCTGAAGAAGCTGAAAAAGCGGAAAAAGAAGCCGAAGCTAAAGTCAAAGCGGAAGTTGAGGTAAAAAAAGCAGCGTCCGCTAGCGACAAAATACAGGCGCTAAGATTGCTCCCTGCAGAAAGGAAATGGTTAAAACAAAACCGTGGTAATTTGTCCGTTTTAATAGAACAATTCCAAAAGCCTGGAGCTCCTGACTTCGAGGAGGGCATTATTCTTTCAATAGAGGAGTACGAGAGGCAATGTTTAGGAGGACTTGGTCAAAATGAAGCTGCCCCTGAACTAGGTAGTGAAACAAGTGATCGATCGGATCGCTATAATGATAAGTTTTATTATGGTTTTAATATAAAAGATGATGGCGGTTACGAACACATAATTATCTCTGGTATAGAAGATTTAACTTGGCTAAATCAAAACCGTAATAGCTTGGTTGCTTTAGTCCAGAAGTCTAAAGGGTATGAAATAAGCTTTTCCACAAAGCTTGCCATTGATGTTTTAATAAAACACCTAAGTGAGGAATATTCAGAAATATACGCGCAAAAAGTAGCTGCCGCCGAAATAAGCAACGAAATAGTTGCTGCCGAACTAAGTAGCGAAAAAGATGATTCTGAAATAGTTGCCGTCGAACCAAGTAGTGAAAAAGTTGCTTCTGAACACGGCGATTTTGTTGAAACTAAACCATGCGAAAAAGATATATTAAATATCAATTTAGACCAAAAAATAGTTGGAGTCGGTATTCTGGAACAAACCACGCCGATAAAAAATATCGAACAAGCGGCGGATACAGCATTAGAAGAAAACGCCGAGCCTGAAGCCGAAAAAGGATTTAAAATTGGTGGAAAAACAAACGGTAAATGGCTCAAGGCAAAGTTGGATAATTATAAAGGACGACGCGGTTCTTCCGCAAAACTAAAAACACTTAATGGAAAAAATGTTTTTAATATGCAAACCCTTGTGGAGCAAGTAAGGAAAGAAAAGCACCACCATGGCCCCGAGTCTGATGCCAAATTAGGAGACAAGATTTCTAAGGTATATAGGGCATGGATCAAGAGGAAGGATGAGCTTTTGCATTTGCCTCTAGGTTCACCATCGGAATATCAAATGTTTGATGAAAGAACGCTTTTTAAACATCGTGTACAGAAAGTATTGGTGGATGTCTCAATTGTTTTAGGCGCATGCGCAGTAGGAGTAATTGGATATGAGTTTATGCCAGTCAAAATGGAGCATGACGAATTTGTAGGGGCAACATTCGGAGTATTAGCAGGAGCGGGGGTGAGTGCAATCTTAGTGGGGGTGGATAAGATAATGGCAGACGATTTTGGCAAGGACGGAGTTTTAGAACGAATCGCGGAGGCCATTACAGAATTATATGAGAAATATAGTCCAAGCATGAGAGCTCTTGCTAGGCGAGCAGCAAAAGAAAGAGAAGAAGTAGGGATAGTTGACAAACAGGATAGTGAAAAGCTTTTATCGGCTATGGATAGGATAAAAGAATTAAAATTGTCTCCTAATGAGAACGCTTGGTTAATTCAGAATCGTGATGAGATTACTGTTTTATTAAAAGCATTAAAAAGTAGTAGTAGCAAAACGAAGTTCCATTTTGCTGTTGATTATCTAATAAAAGAGCATTTTATCAGAGAACTCGCACGAGAGCAAAATGCACCCATTGTGGAAGCTGTTATGAAATGGTGTGAACATAAAAGAAACGTCGTGCTAAATTCTGCGAAACACATAAAAAAAGGCGATGTCGATAAAAGCAAAAAGGAAATTCAAGACGAATCTGAAGCCGAGGAAGTATACGCCAAAGAAGTCGATGTGGCTGATACTAATAAAATGTACGACATTTGGGTACATCAGAAATAAAGGATTCGGGGCGCTCACTAAGTGAAATTTAATTCAGAACTTAGTTGGTCAAAAAAACGGGCTTGAAATTAAACCCGTTTTTGTTTTGCGTTTTCTTGTCGCCTATATTATATTAACCTCATGAAGAAAAGAAAAAATTCGCTTGATTTAAGCGGCAAAACCGTTTTAGTCGTTGGCGCAACGGGCGGGCTCGGGCGGGCGATTTGCGCGGAAGTTAAAAACGCGGGCGCAAGTCTATTTATAACGAGCCGAAGCGGAAAGGACGACAATATTGGCGCGGACAAAGTTCTCGCGCTAGATTTAACGGATTTAGATTCGGTTAGGAAATTCGCGCGAGATTTAATCGCGAGCGGCGCGCATATCGACTTTTTAATCCTAAACGCGGGCGTTATTCGAAAAGCCACCGAAACAACAAAAGACGGGCATGAAATCCATTTCCAAGTTAACTTTTTAGCGCAAGTTTTGCTTGCGAAATTGCTTTTGCCGATAACGGAGCGCGTTATTTTTCAATCCAGTATGTCGTATCGGTGGGTTAAGGTTGATTGGAGCGACCCCGAGGGGATTAACGAAACGCGAACGATGAAACGATACGGCAAAACGAAATATCTTTTAAACGCTGCTGTTCTCGCGCTTATCGAAACGACGGACAAGCCGATTGTTTTGGTGCATCCGGGAATCGTTAAAACGAAAATCATTCGCGGTTTTCCGAAGCCCATTAAATTCCTCGCGAACCTTTTTATGCCGCTTGTTTTCCAATCCCCGCGACAAGGTGCGCGCGCAACGATTATGGCGATGAGCGTTCTTCCGCCGAAGAATTGTTGGCTAGCCCCTAGCGGCATATACGAAATTTGGGGCAAACCAAAAATTAAGCCGTTAAAAGGCGATTGCGTTGACTTCGACGAGCAACAAAAAGCGATTGCGTTAGTTCCGAACGGGTAGGTTTTTATAAATCACACTTTGGATTATTGGTGCAGCTGATCAGATTTGAACTGATACCCCCCTTGCGGAGACAAGCTTCTGAAACTTGCGTGTCTGCCGTTCCACCACAGCTGCGTGCTAAAACATTATATAACTAGGAAATGGGTTTTTGCAATGGTTAAATATGGCGAAATCTCGTTTGCCAAACTGAAAAACTTGCGTATAATGGGGTAATGAAACTTTATAATACGCTTTCGCGCAAGGAAGAAGAGTTTGCGCCGATTAACGGGAACGAGGTTAAGATTTATTCTTGCGGCCCAACCGTTTATTATACCGCGCATATCGGGAATTTGCGCGCTTATATTGTTGGCGATATTTTAAAGAAAACTTTGCGTCTAAACGGCTATGAAATCAACGACGTTATGAACATAACCGATGTTGGGCATCTCGTTAGCGACGGCGACGAAGGGGAGGACAAGGTCGAGAAAAGCGCGAAAGCGCAAGGAACGACGCCGGAAGAAATCGCGAAAAAATACACAAACATTTTCCTCGAAGATATGAAGCGGCTAAATATTGAGCTCGCGAAAAAAGTCGTTCCTGCGACGGAACTCGTTCGCGCGATGATTAAATTCGTTTCGGGGCTAGAAGAGAAGGGCTATACATATAAAACCAGCGACGGCATTTATTTCGATGCGAGTAAATTCCCGAACTATTTTAGGCTCTCGGGCGGAAAACTCGAAGGCAATAAGGGCGGCGCGCGCGTTGACCTCGGCGAGAAGAAGAACATAAACGACTTTGCGCTTTGGAAATTCGTTTCGCCGAACACGATTCAAAAATGGGATAGCCCTTGGGGCGTCGGTTGCCCCGGTTGGCATATCGAATGCTCGACGATTATAAAGGAAACGCTAGGCGCGGGGACTATCGACATACATACCGGCGGCGTCGACCATATCCCCGTTCATCACACCAACGAAATCGCCCAAACCGAGAGCATAACGGGAGAGAAGATGGCGAACTTTTGGCTGCATAACGAGTTTGTTATGGTTGACGGAGGAAAAATGAGTAAGAGCATCGGCAACGTTTATACGCTTAACGACCTTGATTTATTGGGCTTTTCGCCGATGCATTTCCGTTATTATTCGCTCCTAACAACCTACCGCAACGTTATGAACTTTACCTTCGACGGGATAACCGCGGCGAAAAACGCTTATGAGGGTATCGTTTCCGCGCTCTCGAAAGTTCCGCAAGCCGAATTTAACTTTAATAAGGAACTTCTCGCCGAATTTAAAGACGCGCTAAACGACGATTTAAATACTCCGCGCGCGATTGCCGTTATATTTAAGGCGCTTAAAGAGCCGGAAACCGCGTTCGCGACGATTATGAAGTTCGACGAGGTTTTATCGCTCGGGTTTAAAAAAGCGGTCGAGGCTGAACTTAATAAAAACGACGGCGATATTCCTGCGAATGTTTTAGATTTAGCCGAGGCGCGGCTCCAAGCCAAACGCGATAAAGATTTCGCGCTCGCGGATAAGTTGCGCGCCGAAATCGAGGCGCTCGGCTATAAAATTAAGGACAAAAAAGACGGGTTTGAGATAACGCGCAAAGGGGATTGATGTATGGATTTAATAAAAGACTTGATGTCAATTAAGTGGGTAAAATATATAATTTTTATCGTGATATTTTTATCTCCCGCTATATGCATATTTAGCGGGATTATTGCCTTTGCGGATTGGGATTTAATTAATTGGTTAGATAAGAAAAAATTCGCTGTTTTATTTATCGGATTTGCAACTATTTGTTTCGTCATATTTGCATTTTGGATTTGCTATGCATTTAGAATTCAAATAAAGCATTATAAATTATATAAAACGTTAAATAGAGAACATAAAAAGTTATTATATGAAATATATAGACAAGAATTGCATAAAGCATTAGTGCCCATTGATAGTTTATATCAAGGTTTACAAAAGAATGGATTTATATATTTAGGTGGGTCTCAAATCAATGAGTTTGTCGATGGCGCAGTGCAAACATGTTCTTATGCGACTTTGCAAAACTGGGTAATTGTCTATATTGAAAAAGACTTAAAAAAGAACAAGTGAGATGCCCGCATTATATTTACCCGTTAATTAAACTCTCCGCGAATTTTTCGGCGTTAAAGGGATTTATGTCGGTGATTTTTTCGCCGGTTCCAGCGAACAGAATCGGCAATCCAAATTCTTTTGCGATTGCGACGGCGATTCCGCCTTTTGCCGTGCCGTCGAGTTTATTTAAAATTATCCCGTCGAGCGAAACCGCGTCCTTAAAAAGTTCCGCTTGGGAGAGGGCGTTTTGCCCGACGGTTGCGTCGAGAACGAGCAAGCGATAAATATTAAAGTTCTCGCCGCCGGCCTTTTGAACCGCGCGGTCGATTTTTTTGAGTTCTTCCATTAAACCTTGTTTATTTTGAAGCCTGCCAGCAGTATCCACGATAACGATATCGTCGTTTTTTGAGCCCGCGGACTTAATCGCGTCGAAAACAACGCTGGCGGGATCAGCGCCTTGGGATTGCTTAACAATCCGAACCTTCGCGCGGTTCGCCCATTCTTCGAGTTGCTCGGTTGCGGCGGCGCGGAAGGTATCACCCGCGGCGAGAACGACTTGCTGCCCCCGCGCCTTATAAAAATTCGCGAGTTTTCCGATTGCGGTGGTTTTCCCGACGCCGTTTACGCCAACGATAACTAAAACGGCTGGCGTTTCTATCGTAAGCGCATTTTCGTTTAAAATTTCGGCAATATTTCGCGCGAGGAGCGCGTTAAACTCCGCGGAGGTTTTTATATGTTGCTTTTTTGCTTGCTCGCGGACATTTTCGACAATCTCGTCAGCCGCCTCCGCGCCAAGGTCGCCAGAAATCAAAATCTCTAAGAGGTCGTCATAAAAATCGTCTGTTAATTCGCTCGCTTTAAATAACTCTTTAATCTTACTAAAAAATCCCATAGCGAAATTATATATTATCTTTTAACCGTTGACAAACGCTTATCGTTAGATTATTATGGAAATAATAAAACACCGCAAGGAGTGTTTTTTTAAAGGAGTAAAAAGATTATGGCGAAAAAAGCAAAAGGCAACCGCATTAAAATAACGCTTGTTTGCGAGGCGTGCGGACAACGCAATTATGACACGCAAAAAAACAAAAAGAACGACAACGAGCGCATAACGCTTGAAAAATATTGCCGCTTTTGTAAGAAGGCAACGGCGCATAAAGAATCGAAATAATTAAAAGGAGTTTTTATGGCAAGCAAAAATAACGCCAAGAAACAAAAAACGGCTTATAAAAAACAAGCCGAAACTTTTGAGGAGCAACAACGCCGTCGCGAGGAAAAACGCGCCGAAGAAGCGCGCGCCGAACAAGAAAAATTGGCGCAAGTTAAGGCTCTAACGAAAGAAGAACTTAAAGAACTCGAAAAAAAGCAAAAAGCCGAACAAAAAGAGTTGACCGCGCAAGCGCGCGCGAAAGCGAAAGAAGAGCGCAAGGCAAAACGTGCTGAAAAGAAAGGCATTATCGGTGCGCTACGCGAAACGGGTAGCGAGCTTAAAAAGGTTCGTTGGCCAAGTTTCCCGACCGTCGTTAAACAAACGAGCGTCGTTTTAGGCGTAGTCGTTGCGTTTGGGCTTGTTGTCTTTGCGCTGGATTTTGGCTTAGGCGAACTTTATAAACTTTTGACGAGTAAATTTGGAGGTTAATGAGATATGGAAATTATAGAAAACGAAGAAAACGCGGTTAACGAAAATGAGAGTGCAGTTGAGGCGACGGAAACAACCGAAACGACGGAAACGACTTCCGCGATTGGCGAAGTTGCGAACGCGGTCGACGAAAACGCCGAAGAAGAGGTTCTCGAGGACGACCTTCCGCCGGAACTTAGGAATACAGGCAAGCGAATGGACGACAAGCCTCGTTGGTATGTCCTCCATACCTTCTCGGGCTACGAAGCTGTTGCGGAGGATAACCTTAAAAAAGTCGTTGAGAAATATAAACTTCAAGAGCGCATTTTCGAGATTTTTATCCCAAGCGAAGAAGTTTTGACGACGAAAGGCGACAAGCAAGTCATCGTCAACCAAAAAACTATGCCAAGTTATATCTTTATAAAGATGATTTACGGCGACGACCTTTGGCATACAATAACGCGAACGCGCGGCATAACAGGCTTTGTTGGCCCGAAAGGCCGCCCACTTCCGCTAACGATGCGCGAGGTTGCGGACATGAAACTCGAACGCAAGGTGCACGTTGACCTTAGGCTCGAAGCCGGCGATACTGTTCAAATCACGAGTGGACCTCTCGCAGGGCAAACCGCAAAAGTCAGCAGCATAAACAAGGGCACAGGCAAAATCTTCGCGCAAGTCTTTATCTTAGGGCGCAACCAATCCGTTGAGTTGCACCCAAGCCAAGTTATGCAAATCGTTTAAGCTTGAATTGACCCAACAAAAACTCGGTATTGTAATATCGAGTTTTTTATTTTATAGTGAATTATAAATGGACGCACAAAAAATTGAAAATGGATTTGAGAAGTTGCGACGGCTTATAGAAGAGAAAAATTCGCGGCTTATTTTAGGGCTTGACCCAACGGACGAGGAATACGCGAAAGTAGCGCAGCAAGGTGGCATTGCCGAATACTTCAAAAAGGTAATTGATGAGGCAAGCCCATATATCGTGGGTATAAAGCCAAATCTTGCTTTTTATGAACACTCCGAAGAAACGCGAAAGGCAATGGCGGAACTTATCGCATACGCAAACGAGATAGGGCTATCGACAATAATGGACGCAAAACGCGGCGACATTATGGACACGCAAAAGGCGATGGCGAAAGCGGATAAAGGCAATTTCAACCCTGATATTGTGACGCTGCATTCCTATCCGGGTAGCGATGCCGTTAAGCCGTTCCTTGACGCTAATCCAAAAACTTGCGCGTATATTATTTCCGCTATGTCAAACCCAAGCGCCATGGTTCAAGAGTTAACAGTTGACGGAATTAAAGTTGCGGCGCAAGTTGCGCTTGATGCACATAAATGGGGCGACGGGCGAGTTGGGCTTGTTGTTGGTTCAACGCAAGGTAAAACCCTTGAACATATCCGCATGGTTGAAAAAGAATATGGTTACGAGCCGTCAATGGTTCTTGCCCCTGGTCTTGGGAAGCAAGGCGGAAAGCCATTTGCCGATAAATATTCGGTATTCCCAATTTCGTCGGGTCTTACGAAAGACAAATATTTGAACGGTCGCGGCGTTGGCGAAGCCGCAAAAGAATGGCGTGATAATATAAATGCTGTTGTCGAGCAAACGAAGGAAACGCCAAGTTTGCGCGAATATGCGATAAACAGCTTAATCGAGGGCGGATTTGTTAAAACTGCGAAATCGGCTGACCTTATTGCTGACGGTTTCTTCCTTAAAAAAGGCAAAACGAAACTTACAACCGCAAACATCGCTTTGCCAAACGACAAAGAAGAAAAAATTGCGAAACTTCGTTCTCTCGTTACGGACGGCGTTTTATCGAAAGACGATTTTGCCGCGTTGTTTATTAACTTGCGCGACATTATGGGTATGAGCGATATCGAGGCGCGCAACATTATAGGGCATTTATACACAAAACAAGTTAAAGACAGCGGCGTTAAACCAGAAGTTGTTGGCGGTGTTCCTTATGGCGCAATATTCCCTGCTATCCAAGTTGCAAATAATCTTGGCGTTCCGTTCGTAACTGAACGAAAAGAAGCCGACATGACGCACGACAGAATGGTCGGCGGAAATCACGAGGGCAAACAAGGCATTATTGTTGAGGATATCCTCACAAGTGGCGGTTCATCTATCGAGTTTGCGAACTCCTTACGCGATTCGGGGATTGAAGTCAACGATGTTTATGCGTTCCTTGATAGGCAACAAGGCGCGGCTGAAAACTTCAAAAAAGCAAATCTTAACTTGCACGCCGTTGCGGATATGGACTACCTAAAATATATGATTAAGAAAAACCCAACCGTTGACGAAGGGGTTAAAGAGCTTATATAAGAAAAGTTATTCGTTTAATTTCATCGCAATAAAAAATCGGCAAACGCGCCGATTTTTATATTTAAAGTTGTTTAGAAGTGTTATTTTCCTTTTGTGCCACAACCGCATCCGCATCCACATCCCATAGGTCGTTTCCTCCTTTCTTTTATATAATATATTATATGTTTATAATGTTTCGCGCTTGTTTGTCAAGTTTTTGCGCCGCGAAAATTTAAAATTTAGTGATTTAACCGAAAATTTCAGGGCGCGTAAACTACTTGCAATTTCTCGCGCGGTGTATTAAAATAACCGCACTAAGCATTTAAAGGAGATAAAAAAATGGAAGCGAAGGATTTAAGACCAGGGAAATTTTTCCGCATGAACGGGATTATTTATGAAGTTGTTGACTATGAGTTCCGCCAACAACCTCGTCTTGCTGCGTCGGTTAAGGCGAAAATTAGGAACATAAAATCGGGCGCGATAAGCGAGGAAAACTTCAAGGGCAACCCTTATATGGAGGACGTTTTGACGGAATGGATTGACATGCAATATTCCTATAACGACGGCGAACTCTATTATTTCATGAACCCAGAAACCTACGACACGGTGCCGGTTAATAAGGCGCTCGCCGAGGGCGCGATTAAGTTTAACCCAGCGGAAGGCGAGGGGATAGTTTGTAAGTTCGCTTATGCTGACGGCGAAATCTTAAACGTTATTCCGCCAACAATCGTGACTTTAACCGTCGTTGATACAGAGCCATCGGTTGCGGGCGATACGGCGCGAAACGCGATGAAAAACGCAACGCTCGACAGCGGAATTACGATTAAAGTCCCAATGTTCGTTAATAATGGCGATAAGATTAATGTTGATACGAGAACTAGCGAATACAAAGATAGGGCTTAACGGCTTTCGGGTTCTTTTCGGTTCAAAAACTCTGTTTTCTCGGTTATTTACTATGGTAAACCTCCCTTGAAAACCTCGATTTTGCCCTCGAAAATAACCTCGAAATCTGGTTTCCCGACTTAATCAACAATTCCTGTTGAAAAATTTGGTTGCTTATGTTAAACTCAAAGCAACCGTTATGGTGGATGTAGCTCAGTCGGTTAGAGCGCCGGATTGTGGTCCCGGAGGTCGTGAGTTCAAGTCTCATCTTCCACCCCAGTAAAAAAGCCTAAAAGTCTTTGCGTTAGCAAGGGCTTTTTGCTTTTTTACAATTCTTCATTCTTCATTAAGAATATAAAAAATCTTTGTGCAAAATGACGAAAAGAATTTTTAAAAACGCTTGACAAACCTGACGGGGGGGGGGTATTTTTATTTACTTTAAATAAAAAAGGAGAAAAATTTATGAAAGTAGCGGAAATGAAATACGAAAAAGTTGATGGCGGGGAATATTCGGCGCAGATACGGAACCCATTTAATATGATGGTGGCCCGCATTTTCGAAAATTCTTCGGTTGAGACACGAAGAGGTCTTATAGACTTTTATAAAGGGAAAGAGGTGACGCCATATTTTCATGTGGGTCCAGAGCTATCAGAAGAACTAGAAGAGGAGTTCGGGTTTGGATCTAATGTTACCAGAGAAAACATGGTTTCGCGAATAGTTAAACAGTTAAATATTGAACGGGAAGGGATGTTGGGTGCATTTAACAGGGAGGAATTCATGCAATGTCGGCACATGTTGGCATTAGAGAGGTTAGAAAATGTGTCGGACAAAGCGGACCGTGCAATAATGGAAAAAGAAATAATAACAGAATATTATGATAATATTATGGCTAATGCCAATGATTTTATGAGTAAGCTTGATGAGGCTGGGCTTGAGAAATTTAAAAGGCAGGGTTTTGCTTCGTGCCGTGCTTTTTATGAGGGGATTAGTCAAGAAGATTATTTTTATAAAGGTAGTGATAAAGGTATACAAGCTAGATTTAGTGAAATTAACGAAGCATTTCCGATTAAAGCGCAAGAGAAAGACACTATCGAGCGTTTATAAAACACCCAAAAACTCCCTATCGTGGGAGTTTTTGTTTTAATTTAAAACCTTACTCAAAATTCGCGCATTTCGTTTTAACGTTAAGGGCGAATTGTTCTAGCGTCATTTGACCTTCGTCGACGCCTTCGCGCGTTCGGGCGGTTATTAGGTTCGCGATGTGCTCTTTTTCGCCGACGATAACTTGATACGGGATTTTTTCGAGGGTTGCCTCGCGGATTTTGAGCCCGATTTTTTCGTTTCTAAGGTCGGAAATAGCGCGGATGCCTTGTTTTTTAAGTTCAGTAGTTATCTTTTCGACGTATTCGTCTTGCGCGTTTGTTATACCCATAACGACAACTTGGCGAGGCGCTAACCAAAGCGGGAACGCGCCTTTATATGCCTCGATAAGGCTTGCGATTGTGCGTTCGAACGAGCCGATAACGCTGTGGTGGATTATAACAGGGCGGACTTTCTTACCGTTCTCGTCGATATAGGTGAGGTCGAAGTTATCCGCGAGCATAAAGTCGAGTTGCATCGTAATTATCGTGTCCTCTTTGCCGTGAACGTTTCGGGTTTGGATGTCGATTTTCGGCCCGTAGAAGGCTGCCTCGCCGTCGGCCTCAACAAACTCCATTTCGTTTTCGATTAAGATTTCGCGGATTTGTTTTTGACTGGATTCCCAACCGGCGGGGTTATCGATATACTTTTCTTTATTATTTGGGTCCCATTTCGAAAACCTAAACCAAACATTTTTATCGATTTTAAGCGCTTTCATGCAAAAGGTTATGAGGTCGATGACTTCTTTAAAGATTTTCTTAACTTGGTCGGGGCGGGCAATGATATGCGCGTCGCTAAGCGTAAACTCGCGAACGCGGGTTAGCCCGTGCATCTCGCCGCTGGATTCTTTTCTAAGGAGTTTGCTTGTTTCGTAATATTTTTGAGGCAAATCGCGATAACTATGCATCTCGGTTTTATAGATCAAAAATTGGAAAGGGCAGGTCATCGGGCGGAGCGCGAAAACTTCCTCGTCGAGGAGTTCGTTGCCGAGGACGAACATGCCGTCCTTATAATGGTCCCAATGTCCTGAAACCTCGTAAAGGTCTTTTTTTGCGAGCGAGCAAGTCTTCGTTAACTCATATCCGCGTCGTTCACATTCGTCCTCGACAAAACGCGATAGGATTTGGAAAAGTTTTGCGCCGTTCGGCATGAGGAGCGGAAGGCCTTGCCCAACAATATCGCTCGTCGTGAAAATCCCGAGTTCGCGCCCGATTTTGTTATGGTCGCGTTGCTTAATTTCTTCTTGTTCTTTAAGGTATTCTTCAAGCTCGCTTTTTTTGTCGAAACAAACGCCATAAATTCGCGTTAGCATCTTATTTTTCGCGTTGTTGCCGAAGTAGGCGCCGGTTATTTTAGTTAGTTTAAAGGCTTTAATAAAGTCTAGGCTAGGGAGGTGCGGCCCAACGCAAAGGTCCATAAACTCGCCCATTTTATAAAACGAGATTTTCTCGCCGCGTGGAATTTTCGCGAGGATTTCGATTTTATAGGTTTCGTTTCCGGCGTTTAAAATTCGGGTCGCTTCCGCACGCGAAACTTCTTTGCGCTCGATTGGGGCGTTTTCTTTTATTATGCGCGCCATTTCCGCCTCGATTTTTGGGAGGTCCTCGATTTTAATCGGCGTTGTTAAATCGAAATCGTAATAAAATCCGCCGTCGATAGCGGGGCCGGCGCCGAGCCGCGCGGAAGGATAGAGCCTCTTAATCGCGTTCGCTAAAACGTGGGAAGTTGTATGGCGCATAATCTCGCGGGCGCGGTCGTCTTTCGCTGTTATAATATTTAGGCGCGCGTCCTCAGTTAACTTATAAGAAAGGTCAACGAGTTTTCCGTTAACTTCGCCAGCAACTGCAACCCGCGCGAGCCCCTCGCTAATTTTTTTCGCAATGTCTAGAATGCTCGAATCTTTTGCAACTTCAATTACAGAACCGTCTTTCAAAGAAATGTTAATCATAATCTTTATTATACCGCTAAATCCGCCTTATTGCAACAAGCAAAACGGAAATATCCGCGGGAGTTACTCCCGAGATGCGCCGCGCCTGCGCAATATTTTCGGGGCGGACGCGATTAAGTTTTTGTGCGGATTCGGTTCGCAGCCCTTTTATCGCCGTATAGTCGAGATTTTCGGGTAAAGTTGTTTTCTCTTGGCGCTTAATTTCGGCGATTAAGGCGAGTTCCGCTTTAATATAACCCTCGTATCTAATTTCGGTTTCAACGTGTTTTAAAATCTTTGCGCCGAACTCCGAGAAGTTAAAAAACTTCGAGAGCAGCGCGAAGTCAATCGCGGGTCGCTTCAACAAAGCCTCAAGCGGCATGCCTTGCGCGTTTTGTTCGCCCGCGAGCGCAAAAATCTTGCGAACGGTCGCGATCGGAACTTTTTCTTTTAACTTCTCTTTAAGTGCGTTAACTTTTTCGATTTTCTCGTTATGTGCCGTCCAAAGTTCGTCGCTTATAAGCCCGAACTTATGCGCTATTGGGGTTAGGCGGAGGAACGCGTTATCTTGGCGGAGCGAAAGGCGGAACTCGGCGCGCGAGGTAAACATTCGGTAGGGCTCGTTAGTCCCGAGCGTAACTAAATCGTCGACGAGAACGCCTAGATAACTGTTCGTGCGCGAAAGCGTTATTTGCGGTTTATCTTGCGCAAAAAGCCCTGCGTTTGCGCCGGCGAGCAGCCCTTGCGCGGAGGCCTCTTCATAACCGCTAGTTCCGTTGATTTGCCCAGCGCAAAACAGCCCAGCGACAACCTTAGTTTCGAGCGTCGTTTTAAGCGCGAGGCTGTCGATACAATCATACTCAATCGCGTAGGCGTGTTTCGTAATCTCGGCGCGCTCGAGCCCCGCGATGCTCGCAACCATTTCGTTTTGAACGGAGCGGGGCAGGCTCGTCGAAAGCCCTTGAAGGTAAATCGTGTCGTTATCGCGCGTCTCGGGTTCGAGGAAAAGTTGGTGCCGCTCTCTATCCGCGAAACGCGTTATTTTATCCTCAATCGACGGGCAATAGCGCGGGCCAACGCCTTTTATAAGCCCTGAGAACATCGCGGATTTATTTATATTTTCGCGGATAATCGAGTGAGTTTTAGGGTTCGTATAGGTTAGATGACAAGGCAAAATATTTTCGATTGGGCGGTTCGTTTGGCTAGAAAACCCGAAAATGCCCTCGTCGCCGTTTTGAATTTCGGTTTTTTCAAAATTTATTGTCGCGGTTTTTATTCGCGGGGGAGTGCCAGTTTTAAAACGGCGAACGGGCAAACCTAAATCCACTAAACTTTGGGTCAGCGAATTCGCGCAAGGCAACCCTGCGGGTCCTTCGTATTTAACCTCGTCGCCGATAAGTATTCGGCTTTTTAGGTAAACTCCGGTTGCGACGACGACGGATTTCGCGCTTAAAAGGCGACCGTCCGCTAGCCGAACGCCGCTAACGACGCCGTTTTCGGCTAAGATTTCGACGACTTCGCCCTCGATAATGGTTAGGTTCGGCGTCGAT
>JAISHI010000025.1 GCA_031262595.1 Christensenellaceae bacterium
CGGTAATATCCTTCGATTGCGTCCTGTTCGCCTTTGTTGTTTTTCGCGATTTCCGCGCAAATTTCATTTATAGTCATGGGTATTTATATGTAAGTAAACAAAAATAGTGAAAAATTTAAAAAAATTCCCGAAGGGGAATTTTTTGGCTCTCCGGACTGGATTTGAACCAGTGACCTATCGGTTAACAGCCGAGTGCTCCACCGCTGAGCTACCGGAGATTATCATCAACATATTATAACGCGTAAAGCCCGTTGTCAAGCGTAGTTTTGCACAAAAAAGCCCACGCGACAGTAGACTAATCTTATGGAGGGAAACATGAAGAAATTTAAAACCTACATAATTTGGGCGCTGGTTGCGGTTGTTGCTATAACAGGAACGGTTCTCGGAATTGTGTTGCCAAAGAAAAACAACGACAACTTAATACGCATAAACGAAGTCACGCATTCGATTTTCTATGCGCCGTTTTATGCAGCGATAAACTTAGGATATTTCGAGGAATACGATATTGAGGTTGAACTTACGAACGGAAACGGAAGCAATAACAGCATGGCGGCGCTTGTTGGCGGAACGGCGGATGTTATCTTGGCTGGGCCTGAGACCGCGGTGTATGTGGCTGCTAGCGGAAAGAAAGATATTCCGCAAATCTTCGGCGCACTTACGAAAAAAGACGGAAGTTTCATTCTTTCGCGCGCTCCAATCGCAACGACCCCTGAAGGGAAGTTCGATTTAAAGAGCCTTGAAGGCAAGGAAATTTTGGCGGGACGCGTTGGCGGAATGCCTGCGATGACGCTCGAATACGTTATTGATAAAACGGAAGGCGTTGATAAGAGTAAAATCACAATCGACAAAACAATTTCGTTCGGCGATATGGCGAGTGTGTTTTTAGGCGGGCGCGGCGATTTCGCGACGTTCTTTGAACCGACTGCAAGCGCGATTCTCGGTGAACATCCCGGCGAATATTTTTACGCGACAGGGATAGGCGAACTCTTGGGCGAGGAGGAAGTTCCTTATACCGCGTTTATAACGAACGAAAGTTATTTAAAGAAAAACGGCGAGAAACTTACGAACTTCTTAAAGGCTGTTGAAAAGGCGTTAACATTCCTTAAAACTGCGAGCGACGAGGAAATAGTAGCGAGCTTAGCGCCAAGTTTCGTTGGAACGGCTGACGAGGTTATTGTTTCATCCGTTGACCGTTATCTTGCGATTGACGCTTGGTATGAGAGCCCAGCGATGAGCGAAACGGCGTTTGAGAGCCTTAAAGCGGTTTTAAACCACGCGGGCGAGTTGCCAGATCCAGCTAGCGTTCAATATTCGAAGGTTGTTAATAACGAACTTGCAAACAAGATTTAATTGCGAGCGCGATATGAACGCAAAAAAGAACACAAAAACGAGCGCGAAAACAAACGCATTAGTTTTTAAAAACGTTTCGCATAATTATTACGAGAGTTATGGCGAGGACAAGGTTTTAGCGGATATAAGTTTCGAGGTTAAAGAGGGCGAGTTTGTTTCAATCGTTGGGCCGTCGGGTTGCGGGAAAACGACAATCCTTTCAATCGCGAGCGGACTACTTAAACAAACGGGCGGCGAGGTTTTGACGCAAGAGCAAGGCTATATGTTCCAAAAAGACTTGCTCTTTCCTTGGCGCACGGTTTATCAAAACGTTATTTTAGGGCTCGAGATAAAAAAAATCTTAACGCCGGAGACCGCGAAATACGCCGACCAGCTCATCGAAAAATACGGACTTAAAGAGTTTCGAAACGCAAAGCCCGCGCAACTTTCTGGCGGAATGCGCCAACGCGTCGCGCTTATACGAACGTTAGTTTTAAAGCCGAAAATCTTGCTCTTAGATGAGCCGTTTAGCGCGCTTGATTGGGGAACAAGATTAGCCGTAATTGACGACGTTTATCGTATAATCAAATCCGCGGGGCTTACAGCGATGTTAGTAACTCACGACGCCGAGGAGGCGGCTAGTTTAAGCGACAAAATCGTTCGCTTAACGGCGCGCCCGTCGACGGTTCGGGAAGTCATTTCGTTAACGCAAAACCCCGACGAAACGCCGAGCATGAGGCGCGAAAAACATGAAGTTCAGGCGTTAGCGCGGAGTTTAAACTCGGTTTAGATTTTAGAGATTTAATAAAGGAAAAACAATGAAACAGGTTGAAAAATATAGCGACGGCTATTTAAAGTTTCGAAAGCGACAAATAACGCAAAAATGGCTTGTTCGCGCGGCGCAATTCTCGATTTTCGCGGTTTTAATTATCCTTTGGGAAGTTTTAACGAAATATCAAGTTATCGATAGTTTCTTTATTTCGAGCCCGTCGCGGATAATAAAAGCGATCGGCGAACTTTCGGCGAGCGGCGAACTTTTCGGGCATATCGGCGCAACGCTTTACGAAACGCTAGCGGGCTTCGCGATTTCGGTCGGGCTAGGAACGATTATCGCGATTTTGCTTTGGACGAGTTCGACGGTTAAGCGAATACTCGAACCTTATCTCGTTTTGTTAAACGCGTTGCCGAAGATTGCGTTAGGGCCGGTTATAATTATCTTAGCCGCAACCCAAACCGCCGCGATTATAACGATGTGCGTTTTGATTTGCGTTATAACGACGATTATAAGCCTTTTATCGAGTTTTATAAACGCGGACGCCGAGCATATAACGCTGCTTAAAAGCATGAACGCAAATAAGGCGCAAATCTTTACAAAATATGTTTTCCCGTCGTCGATTCCAAACTTTATCTCGGTTTTAAAAGTTAATATCGGGCTTTGTTGGGTCGGGAGCATCATGGGCGAGTATTTAACCTCGACGCGCGGGCTCGGATATCTAATTTTATACGGCAGCCAAGTTTTTAAACTTGATTATGTTATGGCGAGCGTCGTTATAATCGCAATCCTCGCGACGTTTATGTATGTTTTAATTTCGTTTGTCGAGAAGCGGGTTCATAAGTTATAATAACTTTATGAGCGATTGGGACGAGCGCGCGAGAAGGGTCTTATTGTCAAGAAGCGACAGGTTTTTGCGCCAGCCCGAAACAAAGCGCATCTTATTTAACTATCTTATGTATTGCAACCCGAAAGACGAGCAATACGCGAAGGTTTTTGAGATTGTTATCGCATATTATAATAGAGAGAACCTTGATATAAGTATGTTAAATCCCGAGCAGCAAAAACGCCTTGCGTTGATTTGGATTAAAATGGGCGATGACGACCGCGTTATAAAGGAATACGAAGCGAAACTTAACGAAATCGCAGGCGCGGAGGACGAATCTAAACAGCGCGGAAAAAATTTCGGGCAAAGCCTTAGCGAACTTACCAAAAACAAGGAAAAAATCAGCGACGACGAGGAGTTTGGGTATGAGCTTTTTAGTTTTATTGACGTTCGGAAAGAATTTCTTCTCGATGAAAAAGGTCGGAAAGTTATCGACCCAGAAACCGGCGATTATATGTTTGAGGAACGCAAGGTTTTAGTTTGGGAGAGCAACGACTTTGTTTTAGGAATAAGGGCAACCGGCGAGGAGGAGCTACCAGATGACGATATTAAAGCAAATTTAAAACGGGAGCGTTTCGAGAACAAGAAAAGGAGCGAATACTTTAAAAAGCGTCCGAAACTTATCGATGATAAAATCGGCGAGATTGAGAAAAACCTAGCCGATACTGAGCAGGAAATTAAAAACTTACTCGGCGAGAAGCTTTATGCGGAATATCAAAAGAAAACCCGTGAAAACTCGCTTAACTCGCGAAAGGGTTATTTCGAGTTTCAACGCCGTGAGCGAATAATCGCGATGCGCGAGGAATTAAGGACGGGGCGCACGCAGCCGCAAAAGACGGCGCAAACGCAAACGCAAGCCGCGGAGATGCAACCTTAAACCTCAAAGAAGATTTGCGTGTTCGGGATTTCGAAGTCGAGATAGGCGCGGAAGGCATGAACTAGCGCCGAGATGAGTTGTTTCGCCTCGGCGAGACCTAGTTTTTCGGGAACGGCGAAGTCTTGGATTGCGTAGCCTAGGGTTTTTAAAACCTCATAATAATAGTCTATAAATAAAACGAAGAGGCTTTTTTTCGAACCTATTAAATCGGTTAAAACTTGTTTCGAGAGCGCGAAAACCTTTTCTGCGCTATTATCAAATTCGAGTTTTCGGAGCGTTTCAGCAACCGCGCAAGCAACATAATACTTATTTATATCCCGCGCGAGCGGCATCGCGTTTAATATCAAATTCGCGCCGGTTAGGGTTTGCCCCGAGGTTTGGAACTCGCAAACATTAAGCGGCTGAATTTCCGCCTTCATCTTCGCGGTTGGTTTAAGCGCGCCTTTTGCGGTTATGTATGAAACGCCGTCCGCCGAAAAGAGGGTTAGCGTTAAATCCGCCTCGCCCGTTTTAACTTGGCGCAAAACAATAGCCTCGAAAGCTTTCGTGGGTTTCATTATATATAGATAGCATAAAATATCTAAATTTGGCAAATAATATAGATATGCAAAAAGAATTAAAAGAAACCTTAAGAGAACTTTTTAGAACAACAGGACAAATCGGTTATTACAACCTTCTAAAACAAATCGAAAACGAGAAGGATTAAGCGTCGCGACTTTTCGCGCAACCCCGCATAATTAAAATCGCTACCTATATATAGGTAGTGGTTTTTTTGTTTATAAAATATTTTTCTGCGCATTATAAAATATTTGATGGG
>JAISHI010000027.1 GCA_031262595.1 Christensenellaceae bacterium
TATAGAGGCGCAGAGATACCAATTAATATAAAACTTTGTGCTCTAGTGAACCCGAGTCCTGATTTAGATAAAATTCAGTAAATTACCTCTTATTAAACTCGCTCTGGACGTTGCTTATCGTTTCGCCCGCGACGAGTTTTTTTATTGCGAGGCGGGCGGCGGTTATCGCGGGTTCGAGGAGCGCCGTATTTTCGGCATCAATTCGCGAGAGAACATAATCCGCGAGAGTTTCGTTTAACTTTAAGTTATCGGCGTCGGTTTTCGCGATGCCGATTCGGATTTTCGTTATTTTGTCGGCTTTCCCCGCGCCTAAAAGTTCCGCGATATTTTTAAGCCCGTTGTGTCCGCCCGACGAGCCGCCGACGGAAATTCGAATGCAACCTTTTTTTATATAAACGTCGTCGCAAACAATAATAACGTCCTCCGCCGCGACTTTATATTTATTCATCGCTGCTATAACTGCTTGCCCGGACAAATTCATAAACGTTTGCGGCTTTATAAAGAGCGCGTCCGCGGTTTTTAGATAAACGTAATTCTTTTCCTTGCGCGACCCTAGCATAAACTCGTCCAGCGCGATAAAACCGACGTTATGATAAGTCGCCGCGTATTCGTTTCCCGGATTTCCGAGCCCAACGATAAGTTTCATATTTTATATTACAATAAACAAATTGCCGTTGACAACTTTTATTATGAGTGTTATTATAGGCGGTAAATCTTACGAAGGGAGTTTTCAAAATGGCAAATATTAAAAGCGCAATCAAACGCATAGGGACGAGCAGGGAGGCCGCGAAACGCAATAAATCCGCGAAGAGCGAGCTTGCGACGCTTCTTAAAAAGTTCAAATCCGCAATCGAGAACAAGGAAATGAACCTTGCTGCGGAACTTAAAAATGTTGTTTTTTCGAAGTTGGACAGCCTTGCGGGCGATAATATAATCCACGCAAACAAGGCCGCACGCGAAAAAGCGCGCGTTTCGAAAATGCTTGATAATGCGAATAAAGCGTAAGTTTTAACGCAAATTTTTATAAGAAATAAAAGCGGCTTCTTAATCGAAGTCGTTTTTTAGTTTGTTTAGTTTTTCTTATTAGTTATAAACTCTGCGTTATAGTGCGGCATTAACTCCTCGGCGGAAACGAAATCTTTTTTTATAAATTTTTCTAAAATTGTTTCGAGCGGTTCGTCGTTCATGACCGCGACGATTGGCTTCGGGCAGGCGAGAGCATAAGCTTTAATCGCGGTTGTTCCGACCCGCGAGCCCGTCCAGCTCCCGTCGCCGATAACGACTGCATAGCCCGTTAAATCGCTGAACGTTAACGCGTTCTCGGCTAAAATTTCGCTAACGAGCCTGTTTAAGTTCGCGTCGTGCTTGCGCTTATCGTCGCAAGTTTTTTCCGCGATAACTTTTTTCGCGTTCGCGTCAATTAAAGAAACAACCAGCGTTTCGTTAACGGCGTTAAGATATAATAAAATTTCGTTCATTTTCGTTTGCGCCCCCTTTAATTTCGATTTTTATTGCGCCGTCGATTTCGGCGTCGAGCCGCTCAGCCCATTCGACAAAAATAATGTTCTCGCCGGCGATTATTTCATAAAAGTCTGTGTTTTCGAGTTCTTTCGCGTTTTCGATTCGATAAAGGTCGGCGTGATATAAATTTTCGGCGTATTTATTTATTATCGTAAAGGTTGGGCTCGAAACGCGGGCGGCAGGATTTAGGTTCTTTATAATTTCGCGGATTAGCGTCGTTTTCCCCGCGCCCATCTCGCCATATAATAAAACAACCGCGCTTTTTCGCGCCCTAAGTTCCTTCGCGAGCGCGCGGGCTAGGCGTTTCGTTGCGGTTAAATTCTTTACGCGGGTGGTTCTCATAATGGGATTATTATAGCAAATAAAAAATTTGTTGCAAAGAGTTTATCTTTTAGTTTATAATCTCGGTATGGAAAAAAAAGAATTAGAAAAACAAATCATTGCGACAATCGCAAAACAACTCGTTAAGAGCCCAGAGAGCATTACGCCGGAAACCCGTTTTAAGGAAGACCTTTCGGCGGACAGCCTCGACATCGTTGAGATGCTCATGAACCTCGAGGACGAATACGGCATTTCGATTCCTGATGAGGACGCTGTTAACCTTAAAAATGTCGGCGATGTTGTAAATTACATCGACGCGAAAAAATAAACTAAATTTTCGCTAGGGTCTTGCCCTAAATTTAAAAAGAGCATATACTAAACTATAAAACACAAAAGGGGGTGCGCAAAATGATATATATTTTTGACGAAAAAGACGGAGAATATATCAGGCGGACGAGTTCTAACTTGCCGAATATGCAAACTAAAATTTGGGTCGAACTTGTTGCGCCAACCCGAACTGAGGCGGACCTTATCGTTAAGCAATTCGGCATTCCCGAAGAGTTTATGAACTATGCGCTCGACGAGGACGAACGGGCGCGCGTCGACCGCGACGATGATACGGGTTGCGACCTCGTTATTTTCGATACTCCAATCGAGGAAAAAGATACGTTCGCGACGATGCCCGTAACCGTTATTTTTAAGGGCAACATAATAATCTCGGTTTGCCTGCGCGAAACCAGCCTTTTTAACGACCTTAAAGAGCACCGCGACCAAGATAAATTCCTGCTCGAAAGCGATAAACTCCTTTATAAACTACTTTTGGCGAGCCAAGGCAGTTTCTCGAAATATCTTATGCGCATCGAAAAGCGCTGGGCGCGAATCCAACATCATCTCCAAAAAACAGTCACGAACGAAGAGGTTTTAAACCTGCTTTCGCTTAAAAATTCGTTAACTTATTTCGCGACGAGCTTACATTCGAACAACTTAATGATTAACGAACTTTCGAAAAAGTCGAAAATCGATGACGATACGGAAACGCTTCAAAACATTTCCGTCGAAATAACCCAAGCAATCGAAAAAACAAATACATATCGCGAACTTTTAACCGAAACTATGAACGCGTATTCGTCGATTCTCTCGAACAACTTAAACGAGCAACTCCGAAAGTTAACGCTCATCACGATTTTAATCGCAATCCCAACCCTTATCTTCTCGCTTTGGGGGATAAACACCGACGTTCCGTTCGGGCTTGGGAGCGGGATTTGGGGTTTTTGGGTTGTCGTTGGGGTAGCGGTTGTCGCAACCTTAATCTCAACTCTCTTCATTCTCGGTAGAAAAACAACAGTTCGAAAACGAAAAGACCCGCGCTAGGGTTTTTTTAAAAACTTCATATGTAAATAAAACTTGCGTGTTTGTTGTTTGGTTTTTGTTGTTGCGAAAGTTTTTACGCGTTCGGGTTAGTTGGGTTTGTCGGTTGCGAAATGTTCGCCTTTATTTTGGATTCCGCGATTTCGTTAAGGGCAATCGTTAGCTCTTTGCCGCTCGTTTGGCGCGCGATACCCATGCCGCGATGCGAGATAAGTTCCTTTGCGCGTTTCGGCGCGAGCGCCGCTAAAACATACTTACAATCGCCGGTTTCTTTTAAACAATCTTCTATCTTTGGGTAAAGCATAATGCCTCCTAAGTTAACTTTAATTTAACTAATAAAAGTTTATTACGGGTTTGAAATTCCGTCAAACGGTTTTTTAAAAAAAGTTTACGCGCCCGCCCGCACCCTCCCTTAGTGCATCGAGATTTCGTCTTTGTCGTTTCGAACGCATTTAAAGGTCGGGAAGCGCAACGAGAACGCGTCGTCGTTTTGGTTTTTCGTTATCTCGAAATAGCCGATTTCGATTATATGCCCAACGATTTCGTTTTTATTCTCCCAAAAATACTCGCGTTCGTCTTGCTTAAATCCGGAGCCGACTTTACAAGTATAAAACGCGCCCTCGTGCGTGAATTTTACGATCGCAGCGCCGAGTTTCCCCTTATTCGCGCCGCCACCTTCCTCGATACCCTCGCAAAGGACATCGGCGGTATGGAATTTCTTAACCTTTAAAAGGTTTTTGGTGCGCTTACATTCATACGGCGCGTCCGCAATGTTTATCATAACGCCTTCCTTGCCTTCTGCGGTTAACTTATCGCAAAATTCCATAATCTTAGATATATCCGTTCCCTCGTATAAAATCGGCGCAGGGATAAAGTGGGGCAAGTTTAACGCTGTTAGCTCCTCTATATAACTTTGCTTGCGCTCGCGCGCCGTTTTCGAACTCTCGCCGTTTAAAATGTCGGTTTTTAGAACTTTATCGAAAATGTTAAAAAACAAATTCTTTTTTATGTTGTCGCTTGAAGTAATTTTAACCGTCGCGCGGAAGTTATCGCTCGCGATTAAATTCTCGTCGTTTTTTAGGAGCAGCTCGCCGTCATAAACGAAATTTTTATCGAGTTTTTCGCTCTCTTCTATGAGTTCAACCATATCTTGAAGCGCTTTGCCTTGGCGCGAGAAGAATGTCGGCTCGCCGTTCTCGCTAAAAATTAACATACATCTCACGCCGTCGAACTTTTCGGTTATAAGGAACTCTTTGCCGTTGACATACTCTTGGTTGTTCTCCTCGTTATAATTCTCGGCAAGCATAACGTTAAACTTCGGGATAAAATCCGCGCCGAAAACCTTATTGAGCGTCGTGTCCGCAACGCCGAGTTTAAGGCTTTTCGTTATAACCGCGAAAATAAGTTCGCGCGTCTCAGCCTCGAACCCGTCGGCGAACGAAACGAGAAAGTTAACGTCCTCGTCGCGCCCGGTATTATGCGCCTTAAAATATTCTAAAACTTGCCTGAAGTCTTTCGGCGCGCTCATTGCCGAGAAAAGGTCGGCCTTCGCGCGAACGAGTTTCTTATCGCTTATCCCGCTTACGATAAACGGGTTATATAGGAAATCCAAAATCGCTAAAACCTCGGCGTCGTCCTTAAACTCGGCTAGGATTGCCTCTTTTTCGAGGCGCGAGGCGGTCGCGCTTAATCTTTTCGAAAGTTCTAAAAATCGGGTTAACATAAAATATCTTAACCTAAAAACTTCCACTTGCCAAACGGAAAAGTTTATGTTATAAACTTTAAATTATGAGCAGAGTATGTGAATTATGCGGAAAGGGCAAAATGGACGGCAAGACCGTTAGCCATAGCCATAGAACCGCGCCAAGAAAATACGTTCCAAACCTCCAAAAGGAAACTTTGGAGCTCGCGGAAGGGCAAAAAGTTACGCTTAAAGTTTGCACAAAATGCAAAAAGACTTTGCGCGGGGCTTAATTTCGGCGTATAATTATCTTGATGATAAAAAACGATTTCCTAATTAGCGTGTCCGCAGAGCCTGCGGACAATTTAGCGTTGTATCTAGGCGAACTTTATGAGATTTCGCGCGCGGTTTCGATTGGGATTCACGCGGATTTTATGGACGGGAAATTCGTTCCGCGAACGCGGTTTTGGAACGACGCAGACATCGCCGAGTTCGGGAAATACGCGGATTTGTTGCCGGTCGACGTTCATATTATGGCGGAAGCTAACGCGGATTTAACGCGTTTCGCGCCGTATAACTTCCGTTCTATCTCGACCCATATCGAAAACGGGGCAGCGCCAACGGGCGGCATAGTTATCGATAACGATACGGAAATCGAACCGCACTTAGCCGAGATTAAAAAGCATAAATTCATAACCCTTATGAGCGTTAAGGCGGGAGCTAGCGGACAATCCTTTAACCCGAAAGTTCTCGAAAAAATCCGCGCGGTTCGCGAGTTTAACCCAGCGGCGGTTATCATCGTCGACGGCGGAATTAACGAAACGAACCTAAAATCCGTCGTTTCCGCAGGCGCCGACGTCGTCGTCATGGGCTCGGCGGTTTATAAGCAAGGAAACAAAACCGAATATATTAAGGGTTTATATAAATTATAGTGTTCTCTCCGCGGCGCAAAATGCTTGCATGTTTCCTAGATACGTGCTATAAACTTAATGTAATTAAGGAGGTGTCAAATGACAAAGGAAGAATTAACTAAACAATTAACTGAAGTGGTGAAGAAGGTATCAAGTAAAGATAAAAAAGCTTTTTTAGACACGTTAAAGGAAATAAATAAAAAGGCTGATAAGCTTGATAGTTGGCTGAAAAATATAGTTGATGGTGTAGGAATGTTTTTCGTTTTTGGCATTGACGGCAAAATCGTTAAAGTCATAAACGATATATCTGAGAATATCGAAAATCCGAAACTAGATGCAAGTGTGAAAATTGAGTTAGAAAAAATAATCGTCAACTTTTTGACACCCAAATCCGAAGAAGTTAAAACAAACTCCACGGTAGCACCTACTCAACAATCAAACGAAGAAGGTAAAAAATTATGGGAAGAAACAAAGAAAGTAAGAAAAGCACTTTAAAAACCGCACTTAAAATTGGGGCAGTAATTATTGTCCCAATTATTTATGAGCTTCTGGTATTTTGTATCGCGAAACTTAGTTTGGGCACGGCTTGGGAAGAGATGTACAAGCTAGGATTGACACCAGCGACAGCAGGGGACTTCCTGAAAGATAATTTTTGGACTTATATGTCATTAGTCTTGTGTCGTATTGCTATATACATAATACCAGCTTTATTATTTTTTGCCGTCTCGTTTATAAAACGTGATAAACGATACAATGTATTTAAAACTTTCTTGAAATGCCTTAATCTACAGTTTTTAGGGTATTTATTATATAAGGGTATTACAATTATACTTGGTTTGGATTATTTGATTGGGTTAGAGCCGTTTACAAATATTTCAATGTATATGTCTATAATTGGCTACATTGCGACACTAGGTCGTAATAAAGAGATAGAGTTTGGGAAGATTAACGATAAAGGATTTTAATTTTCTAGAAGTTAGGCGGCATTTATAAATAGATTTTGACATAGCGAGGCGTGCGCCCCGTTTACAACCGATTCTTAATGCTTGCTAGGGCGTTTTTTTCGAGGCGGGAGACTTGGGCTTGGGAGATGCCGATTTCCTCGCTGATTTCGACCTGCGTTTTGCCGTTAAAATAACGCATTTCGAGGATTTCGCGCTCTTTTTCTTGGAGGTTTTTTATCGAGTTATAAAGTTCGTCGTATTCGAGGAGGTTGTCTTGGTTGGGTTCGTCGGCGGAAACTTGGTCGATTAGCGAAATCTTTTTGTTGCCCTCGTCGAAAACGACCTCGTTAAGCGAAATCGTCGTGCCCGTCGCGTTAAGCGCCTCGCAAACCTTCTCGTATGGCTCGCCGATATGTTTCGCAATCTCCTCGGCGGTGGGCTCGCGGTTTAAGGTTTTCGAAAGTTCGGAGAGCGCCTTAATCGTTTTGAACGCCGTGTCGCGGATGCTGCGGGGGATACGCAAACCGTTCGAATCGCGGGAAAACCGCTTTATCTCGCCGAGAATCATAGGAACAGCATACGTCGAAAACTTAACCTCGAACTTTGGGTTAAAGTTATCAATCGCCTTTATAAGCCCGACGCAACCCATTTGGAAAAAGTCGTCGTAGCTGCCTTTATTGTTCATGTATTTTTGGATAACCGAGAGGATAAGGCGCAAGTTTGATTGGATGCAAGCGTTGCGCGCGTCGGGATCGCCTTTTTGGGCGCGCGAAAGAAGAGCGTTTAACTCGGCTTGGGTTATTTTGGGGAGTGTTCGCGTGTCGATGCCAACGATTTCGACTTTGTTCATTATATTAGCAAATATTGACAATCGGGGCGCTTTTTAAAAAAATAATACAAACATAAATTTATAATAAATATAATAAAGTTATATGTAAAAACGCTTGACAAACGCGACGGGGGGGGGTATTTTCGTTGCATGGAAGAAATTCAATTAACAAAAAAATATGGTTTGCCTACGGCAATTACCTTAGTTGTTGGCAGCGTCATCGGCGCGGGAGTTTTCTTTAAAGCGAAAGAGATTATAAGTTATACAGGTTCGATTGGTCTTTCTGTTCTCGCTTGGGCTGTCGGCGGCATTATCTTGCTTGCGACGTTATACGCGTTTGCCGTTCTCGCGGTTAAGTATGGCTATGGAAAGAAGGCGGGAGGGTTCGTCGCTTATTCCGAGATAATGCTCGGCGAAAAATATTCGTATGGCGTTGGGTGGTTTTTCGCAACAGTTTACTATCCGGCGTTAACCGCGATTTTAGCGTATGTTTCGGCATCATATACTTGTTCGCTATTTAGTTTAACAGGCGATTCGACAGTATGGATAATAACTTTTGCCTATTTGCTGGTCATTTATATAATGAATTTGTTGTCGCCTAAGATCGCAGGCAAGTTCCAAGTAAGCACGACGGTTATTAAAGTTATTCCGCTTATCTTAATGGCGGTAGTTGGCTTAATAATTGGTTTAGTAAACGGAACAACCGTTAGCAACTTTGCGGATACTTCGCTTTCAAAAGGAACGGGCTTACTAGCCGCAATCGCAGCAACGGCGTTCGCGTATGAGGGTGGGCATGCCGTTGTAAATCTAAATTTCGAAATCAAAAACGGTAAGAGGGCCGTTCCAATCGCGCTTATCGGCGGCGGGCTATTTATAATAGCGATATACGTTTTATATTTTATCGGCGTCACGAGCGCTTTGCCAATCGGGGAGTTCATAAGCAGCGATAATGAGATTGGCGACGCGTTCTCCAAAATCTTCGGCGGGGCAAGCAGCGTTATCGTCATGGTTTTCGTTGTAATATCTTGCTTAGGCGGAACAAATGCGTTCACACTCGAAACAAGCCGCTCGATGTATTATCTCTCCATAAGGAATAAAGGGCTTTACCCAAGCGTTTTGAAACAAGTGGATGTAAAAACAAATATGCCAACAAATTCGGGGCTTGTTGGGCTTGGGCTTTCGGCGTTTTGGGTTGTGATGTGGTATTTGTTTACAACAGGGATATTTAACCTAAATTTCTCGGACATGTTTATCTTGCCAACATATATGATCTATATCCCTATCTTCTTTATGATGATGTTTAAGAACAAAGAGTCGAATTGGTTTAACCGATTTGTTGCGCCGTGTTTGGCGATTCTCGGGTGCCTCTTCATGTGTTTTGCGGTGATTTATTCTTATAAGATGGACGCGCTTTGGTATATGTTAATCGTTGCTGGAATTATGGCTTTGGGTTATTTAATAAGATTATTTAACCGCAAGAATAATGATAGCGTTGCCGAATAGCCATAGTTTTAATAAAAACCTTAGCTCCCGCATATATAAGGAGTAGTGGCGCAAGAAGTGTCGTTTGTTGAGATAAGAACCAAGCAGGTCGTTAACGTTATCGACGGGAAGGCGCTTGGGCGGATTTGTGATGTCGTTTTTTCGAAGGAGAGCAGCCGCGTTTTAGGGTTTGTCGTTCCCGGCGAAACGGGGCTTCATTTATTCCGCAAAAAAGGGGATATCTTTATCCCATATGACAGGGTTATTAGGATAGGCATCGATACGATTTTAGTTGAACTGCGCCCATATAACGGCGAGCCGCCTTGCGAGCAAGTTTTGAGTTTAAACTAAATTATTTTTTAACAGGCGCGTAGAAAATTTCGCCGTCGTGGCTTTGGAAATAAACGCCGATAATGTTTTTGCGCCTACTGTTTATAACGGTATATGTTGCGCGTTTGCGCGCGCCGCCGATAATATTCCCGGAAGTTTTTAAATTCGCTTCGATAAAAACGTTATAAGCTAAAACTTCGCCGACGTTATTTATAATCGTTATGCCGTCGAAGGAAAGCATCGACATAAACAAGTTCGACATAGAAAGTAGTTTTTGCTCGTTATAATTCGTCGTTTGGATAAACAGTTTCGAGAGGTTTATCGGCTCTTTAAGCCAAATTCCGTCCTCGAAAAACTCGTCGCGGACATAATCCTTATCAACAATAACGCAAATCGTTCCGTTTATAAGGCGCGCAACGTTTTTAAAGATATTTTTATACATAGTCTTGATTTCGTGGGCTTTTTTTGCGGTCGTTTTTAGTTTCGAGAAGGTCGCGTCAACAAATTCTTGGATTTCGTTATCCCAACTCGTCACGGTTTTAATATCGAGCGCGAAGTTTATATTTACGTTGCGCCCCTTTATTCCGCGGATAGAAACAGTCCAATTATTCTCGGCGTAGATATAAATTCCGTAAGTTTTCTCGCCGTAAAGTTTCATATTTTTTTCGGCGAAGATGATATCTTGGAGCGTGTCGTCTTTTATGCTGTTTATAACTTTAAAAATTCCGTAGCTTATGGTTGCGCCGTAGTTTATATAAATACACCATTCCGGCCCGCAAAACGGGATAAGGCTCTTCAAACGCGAGGCGAACATATTTTCATTTTCGTCGCTAAAAAGTTCGATTTTTATCGCGTTCGGCATAGTTTTGACTACCGTATCGATATTATTCGTAAAGAAAATTGTTGGGCGATAACGCTTTCCTTCCTCTTCATAGTTCGTCATTGAAGGGAAGAAGTTAAGTAAGCGGTTTTGGAGTTTCGCAGGGAAGGTTTCCGCGAACTCTGTTGAAAGGAAATCGACGATTTTAGTTTTTGCATCAATATAGAAAATATTTTCGTTAACCATAACGCCGAATTCCCCCTTTAGTATTATTGTATTTTTATTATATTTTATAATATAAATCTTTATTTATAACTGTCAAACAAATTTTAAAATTTTTTATAACAAATATGAGAAAATTTTTGTTGACAAAGTTTTAGTTAAGAATTTTTGCATTGTTTGCCGTTATTATCTATATAAAAATCGCCTTTTAAGATAAGTTCGCTCATTTTTTTAAAGGTAAACTTTGGTTTTAGTTTCGAGAAGATTGTCGGTAGCGCTTCGACGATATGGTCGCTATTGTTATGGGCTAAAATAATCGAGCCGCTCGTCGTTTTCTTAATAACCCGCGCCGCGATTTCCCCGCCGGACAGTCCTTTCCAATCAAGCGTATCGACGTCCCATTGGATAGTTGCGAGCCCTAAACTCGATGCAACCTCAATAACCGCGTTATTGTAAGCCCCGAACGGCGGACGGAAAACAGAAACAGGTTCGCCAGTTATCGCCGTGATTTTGTTCGCGCTAATTTCGAGTTCTTTTTTTATGCCGTCGCGCGATAACGAGGTCAAGTTGGGGTGGGTGTTAGTGTGCGTGCCGATTTCGTGCCCGCGTTTAAAGATTTCGCGAACCATATCCGGGTATTTATCGACCCAAAAGCCGACTAAAAAGAAAGTTGCCTTAATCTCAAATTTATCCAGTAAATCTAAAATATTTAGCGTTTTATCCGCGCCCCAAGCCGCATCAAACGAAATCGCAACCTCATTCGCCTCGTTCTCGACGCAATAAATCGGCAATAACCTATTTTTCGCCGCAACATAACTCGCCGCTAAGTTCGCGGAACTAATAACGCAGCAAAGCCCTAAAATTAGCGCAACGCACCCAAATGCTTTTAACTTCATAACAAATATATATGAAGAATATTGCGATAATATATGGCGGAAAATCACCCGAGCATGACGTTTCGATACTGACGGGGCTGCATCTTTATAAATTCATAAAAGACAGCTATAACGTTTCGTTGATTTATCTAACGCGCGAGAACGAGCTCCTCCTCGCGAACGGGTTTTTGATTGACGATTATATAAGCGGGCGCGTTTTAAAGAGCGCGAGGCTTTGTTATTTTTCGGCTGGTGCGCTTTTTTCGGGCGGGCTTTTCGGCAAAAAACTTAATTATATCGATTGCGTTTTGAATTGCACGCACGGCGGAATCGGCGAGAACGGTGCGCTTGCGGAATATTTTAATTGCGCGGGCGTTGCGTTCTCGTCTTGCGGTTCGGATTCGGCGAAAAACCAAATGTCGAAATTAAAAACGCGCGAAATTTTATCTAAGGCGAAGTTCGACCAACCGAAATTCATCGGCGTTAATAAATATACGGATTTAAATAAAATCGAGGCGAAAATCGGCTACCCGATGATCATAAAACCCGATACGCTCGGCAGCAGCATCGGCATTTCGGTTGCGCGCGATAGGGCAGGGCTCGAAACTGCGCTAGACCTTGCGCTTAAAATGGATAAAAACGCTATTGTCGAGGAGTTTTTCGAGGGCATAACCGAGATGAACGTCGCTTGCGTTAAAGAGGGCGACGAAATTCTCGTGAGCGAAGTTGAAACGCCGCAAAATAAAAGCGAAACTTATTCATTCGCGGATAAATATCTCTCGCGCGCAAGTTCTGGCAAGATAAAATGCGCCGAAAACGAGGGCGACGAAAAAGTCAAGGCCGAAATCCAAAAACTTGCCACCCGCGCGTATAAACTTTTCGGCTCGACGGGCGTTGTCCGCGCGGATTTTATGATTGCGGGCGAGCGCATAATCCTCGGCGAAACGAATACGAACCCCGGCTTTTTATCCTATCATCTTTGGCTTAAAAAAGGCGTTTCATACGGCGAAATCGTCGAAATTATGATAAAAGAGGGCGAAAAACGCCTGCGCGAATCCCAAAACTTCATAACAAACTTCGCAAGCGACGTCCTCGAAACCAACCGCGAGTTAGTTTAATAAAATTTACGTAAAGAACCAGCGTTTGCCCGCGCTCGCATAACGCACGAACTCGCGGGGTTGGGTAATAGCCGACGTTTGCGTGAGGATTTTTATGCTGTTGCTAGTTTCGATTACTGGCTCGTCGGTCGTTTGGAAATTTTCGGTTAGATAAGTTTTAACCGAATATTCGTTAATCTCATTTGGGGTTTTGTCGACGAAATTATAGATATTTGATTTTTCTTTTATGACTTCTTTAAGAATTTCGCCGTTATAAATCTCGTAAACTTGTTCGGGTTTAACTTCGAAAAAGATTTCGGGCAACCCGTTATCCGCGAGCCCGCCGTCGAGCGTTGGCGCAACCGCTTCGGCGAAGTTTCGGCTAACTTCTGTCGGCATAAAGCGCTTTGAGATATATTCGCTAACTTTTTGTTCAGTCGGTGTTTTTTCGTTCGCGAGTTTTGGCGTGCCGTTTTTAAGGTCTTGTAAGTCGAGGTCGACGAGTTCGACGCTAGGCGGAACTTCAAATTCGCTTTGGGTTAAGACTAAATTATTAAAAATAGTTTTCGCGATAAACGCAGGAATACTTCCGCCCGTGAGTCCGCGTGGCAAGTCGTTCTCGGGTTTCATATCCGTATTGCCCGCCCAAACAAGCAAAACGTTCTCGGGCGTATACGAAACGATGGTCGCGTCCGTGTTTGTGTTAGAGCCTTGGCGCTGGTTGCTGCCGGTTTTTGCGGAAACTGAAAAGGGGAGCGCGGAGAGAACCTTCGCCGTTCCGTTTTCGGCGCAATCCTTTAACATATCGCTAACGATAAACGCCGTGTCCTCGCCGAGAGCGCGCCTAAATTCGCGCGTTAAATTGTCGCGATAAATGACTTTTCCGTCGCGCGTTTCGATGCTTTTTATCGTCGTTGGGTTAACCGAAAAACCGCCGCTGGATAGCGCGCAATAACCGCCGAGAAGTTCCGTAAATTTAAGTCCACCCGTTGTCGCGCCGAGTGCCAAACCGAGGCTCTCGCGCTCTACGGGCAAATTTAGGGCATTTAAGAGCATTTCACTTTTCGGAATGCCGACAGTTTGCAAAATTTTTACGGCAGGAACGTTTAAACTTTTTGATAAACTTTCGCGCGCGGAAACCAATCCTCTAAACTTTTTATCGTTGTTTTCGGGCGCAAAATTTCCGTCAAAAAATTCGCTGTCGTCGATAAATGTCGCCGCGTTTATGACGCCGTTTTCGAGCGCCGGTGCATAGACCGAGAGCGGTTTTAAAACGCTGCCGAAGTTCCTGCGCGCGTTCGCTAAAAGGCGGTTAGAAATATAGCCCGCGCTGATTTTGCCTTGTGGATTTGCGAGTAGGGCAACCCGATCCGCCGCCTCGCCACTCGCGTTTAAAATCGTAAGGTCGTCATGCGCGAGGGTTTTCGAAATCGCGTTTTGCGCGTTCGCGTCGAAATAGGTATTTATTCGATAACCGTAGTTCGAGAGGTCTTGGACGGAAATATTTAGTATCTCCGCCGCCTCGAACTCGGCGAGCCGCTTATAACTTGTTGCGTTATCGACTAAGATTTCGGAAAGTTTAATATCCTCATTTTGCGCCGCCTCGAAATCGACTTGCGAAATTAAATCTTGCGACCGCATGAGCGAAAGAACGAGTTTCCCGCGCGAAACGAACACGCCCGTGTTCGCGATTGGGTCGAACTTAACGGGGTTCTTAATCATTCCGGCGAGGCAAGCACTCTCCAACGCGGTTAAGTCGGCGGACTCTTTCCCGAAATAATTTTGCGCCGCGGAGCCTATCCCAGTTATGCCGTTGCCGAAATAAATCGCGTTTAAATAGAGGGTTAGGATTTCGTCTTTGCTGTATTCGCTCTCGAGTTTCGTCGCGAGAACCGCCTCTTTAATCTTGCGCTCGAAGGTTTTTTCGTTAGTTAGGTGGGTGTTTTTGATGAGTTGCTGGCTTATTGTCGACGCGCCCTCGCGCGAATAACCGCTTTTTATGTTGTTAAGCGTCGCCTTTATTATGCGTTTTAAGTCGAGGCCGTTATGCGAATAAAATCGCTTGTCCTCAACCGCGATAAATGCATTTTTTGTCGTTTCGTTTATCTCGGCGGAACTTAGGCGCGTTTGTTTCGGGTTTGTCATTTGTTCGCCGCTAGCGGAATAAAATGAAAGTAAATTCTTATTCGAAACTAATTTTTCGGCGGAGAGGGTTTGGCTCCTAAAAATAAAAAATGCCGATACCCCTAAAACCAAAGTCAGCGTTAAAAAAGCGACGGCAAAAACCGCAAAAACTTTCTTCGTTCGTTTACCTCGGCGCGCCTTTTTCATCGGTTTAGTGTGTGCATTGACAAGCGGATTTATAAACGGCATAATGGGTTTAATGGAAAACGCGCAAAAGAAATTCGTTATAAAAACTTACGGCTGCCAAATGAACGTAAACGAGAGCGGAAAAATCGCCGAACTTTTAACGCGCGAGGGTTTCGAGCGAACCAACGACGATAAAAGCGCGGATATTATCGTTTTTAATACGTGTTGCGTGCGCGATACTGCCGAAAAGAAAATCGAGGCGCATATCGGGAATACAAAAATTTTAAAGAAGCAAAATAAGGGGCTAGTCGTCGCGGTTATTGGTTGCATGACCCAAAAAAACGGCGCAGCCGAGAGCCTCAAAAAAAAGTTTCCGCATATCGATATAATTTTAGGAACGCACAACATCGACAAACTCGTTTCCTATATAAAAGAAGGCAGGCGCCCGAAAACCTTTATCGAAATTTTAGCCGAGCGAAAGGGGAGCGATGAAATCCTCACCACAACAATCGACCAAGACGGGCAGACCGCTTATATAAATATAACTTATGGCTGTGAGAATTTTTGCAGTTATTGTATCGTTCCGTTCGTCCGCGGGAAACTCATTTCGCGTCCGTTTGCGGATATCGAGCGTGAGTTTGACGAAATTTTGCGCGCGGGCGTCGCGAAACGCATCGTCTTTTTAGGGCAAAATGTTAACGCATATGAGGGGAGCGGTTATGATTTTCCTAAATTATTGCGATATTTTAACGATAAAGAGGGCGAGTTTAGCTTAAACTTTTTAAGTAGCCACCCGAAAGATTTCGGCGATGAGTTAATTAGCGCGATTAAAGATTGCGAGAAAGTTGAGAAAAATATCCATTTACCGCTCCAAAGCGGTTGCGACAAAATCCTAAAACTCATGAACAGGCGTTATACCGTCAGCGAATACGAAACGAAAATAAACGCGTTGCGCGTCGCTTGCCCTGAAGTTCATATAACGACGGATATAATTTGCGGCTTCCCGACCGAAACCGAAGTCGATTTCGCGGAAACGCTCGAAACAATGCGGCGCATAAAATTCAACGCGGCGTTCGTTTTCCCATATTCACGCAGGAGCGGAACGGTTGCGGATAAACTCGACGGACAATTACCGCTAAAAGTTAAACGCGAGCGCGCAACAAAACTCATTAAATTATTGCAAGACCTATCAAAGGCGTGATATAGTTTTATATGGCACTCGCACCAATGATGACCCGATATATGCAGTTAAAAGCGCAATATGAGGATTGCATCTTGTTTTATCGGCTCGGCGATTTTTATGAGATGTTTTTTGAGGACGCGAAAGTCGTTTCCAAGGCGCTTAATTTAACGCTAACTGGGCGCGATTGCGGTTTAGAGGAGCGCGCGCCGATGTGCGGCGTTCCATTCCATTCCGCGAATGTTTATATAAAGAAACTTGTCGATCAGGGCTTTAACGTTGCGATTGCGGAGCAACTAACCGAAGCTGGCAAGGGCTTAATCGAACGCGACGTCGTTAAAATCATAACCGCAGGAACAGTTACGCTGGATACGATGCTGGATAGCAACGAAAATAACTTTATCGCCGCCGTTTGCGAGGGCGCGCTCGCTTGGTGCGATATAACAACAGGCGAGCTCTTTTGTGAGCTTGTAGAAAAAGATAACTTCGCTGACGTTTTCGCAAGCGTTCGCCCGAAAGAAGTTTTATTTACGGAAGAACTTTACGCGAAGTTTAAAGACGCGAATTTAGGTTTTTCGACTAACCATCGCTACGATTTCGCGTTTAATAAACGAACCGCGCTTGAAACGATAAAGCGATATTTTAATATCCAAACGACAAAAGTTTTCGATTTCGAAGAAAACAGCCCCGTCGTTTCGGCGGCTGGCGCGCTTTTAGAATACATAACCGCGACCCAAAAAATGCAGTTAGCGAATATCTCGAAAATCGAACTCGTTCGGCGAGGTGAGTTTATGACGCTGGATAAAACCGCCGTAGAGAACCTCGAGATTGTTGCGAATTATCGCGATAAATCCAACCGAAACGGCTCGCTTCTTTGGGTTTTAGATAAAACGCAAACTGCAATGGGCGCGCGCCGTTTAATCTCTTGGCTTTTGCATCCGCTCCAAAACGAAGCGCAAATTAAATTGCGACAAGGCGGCGTTCGCGAGTTTTTTGAAAACGCTTTGTTTCGCGACGAAACGATTTTAAGCCTAAAAGAAATCGCCGACCTTAACCGCCTCGCTGGGAAAATCGCGAGTAAATCTATTATGCCGCGCGAGATGATTTCGCTCATGAACTCGATAAATTCGGTTAATAAACTTAAAGAGGACTTTAAACCCGAAAGCGAGATTTTAAAAACGCTCGGAGGAAAAATCGTTGCGCTAGATGATTACGCCAACCTAATAAGTTTCGCGATAAACGATGACGCGCCGACTATGCTTAATGAGGGCGGGTTTATTAAGAAAGGTTATAACGAAAAACTCGACGAGCTGCGCGATATTTCGCATCTCGGGCGCGGGCTTCTAACTAAAATGGAGCAAACCGAGCGCGAGAAAACGGGAATCGAAAAACTAAAACTATCCTTTAACCGAGTTAGCGGATATTATTTCGAAATTCCGTTGGCGCAAGCATCTAAACTTTCTTACGACTATATAAGGAAGGGTTCGACCTTAACGACAGAAAAGTTTACGACTGCTGAACTTAAAGAACTCGAAAAGAAAATCTTGGGTTCGAGCGAACAAGCCGTCGCTCTCGAACATAAACTCCTTAATGAACTGCGCGAAACGCTGCTGAAAATCGTTAACGACCTCCAAAATAACGCGAGCGCAATCGCAAATATCGACGCGCTGCTATCATTCGCGATAGTAGCCTCCGATAACGGTTGGGTTTGCCCCGAATTGGGCGCGGAACTTATCCTTAAAAACGCGAAGCACGCCGTCCTCGATAAGGTTTTGGGCTTCGGGAAGTTTATCGCGAACGACGCGAATTTTTCGGCGGACGCGCGAACCATGATTATAACCGGCCCGAATATGGCAGGCAAGTCAACCTATATGAAAACCGTTGCGCTTTGTGTGATTTTAGCGCATTTGGGTTCGTTTGTTCCCGCGACCGAGATGCAAACGCCGATTGTCGACAGGGTTTTTACGCGAATCGGAGCTAGCGATGACATGCTGACGGGGCAATCGACGTTCATGGTCGAGATGAACGAGGTTTCGAATATCCTTCATAACGCGACGGAAAAAAGTTTGCTCCTTCTCGACGAAATCGGGCGCGGAACGGGAACAATCGATGGACTTAGCCTCGCGCGCGCGATTTTAGAATACGTTAATAATAAGATTAAGGCGAAAACTATGTTCGCGACGCATTTCCACGAACTCGCCGACATTTTCGAAGGGCAAGACGGCATCAACAATCTAAAAGTTCTTTGTAAGGAAATCGACGGGCAAATTGTTTTTCTTCATAAAGTCATGAAAGGGAAAGAAAACAACAGTTTCGGTATCGACGTCGCGAAACTCTCTGGCGTTCCGCAAGTCGTTATAAATAACGCGAAAAAGTTTATGCGCGAGGATAATAAGCCCGCGACTAGGATAATCCAACCGACGCTTTTTGATATCGCCGCGCCCCCAAACCCAAGCAAAATCGAAGAGGAAATAAAAAATCTCGACCTCGATAACCTAACGCCGATTGCCGCGTTTAATAAATTAGCAGAACTTCAAGCCGAACTTAAAAAGGAGGAAGAATGATTAAAAAGATAAACGTTTTGCCTCCTGCTGTTTTTAACTTATTGTCGGCGGGCGAGGTCGTCGAGAACCCGAGTTCTGTCGTTAAAGAGTTAGCCGAAAATAGTATCGACGCGGGCGCGACTCGGCTCGAAATTTCGATAACGAACGGCGGGATAGACGAAATCGTTGTCGCGGATAACGGCTCGGGTATCGCCGAGAGCGAAATCGGGAAGGTTTTTTTGCCGCACGCAACAAGTAAGATAAAAACCGCCAATGATTTAGACAATATCGCGACTTTGGGTTTTCGCGGCGAGGCGCTTGCGAGTATCGCCCGCGTTTCGAAGGTTAAGTTCGGGACTAAAACCGATAACGCCGCCGAGCGAACCCAAGTTTTTTTAGACGGCGGCGAAGTTAAAGATACGGTTAAAACATCTGGCGAAACGGGAACGACGATTTCTATCGGGAACTTATTTTATAATACCCCCGCGCGCCGAAAGTTTTTAAAAACTCCTACGAGCGAAAAAAATTCCGTTACGGATACGGTTCATAAAATCATCCTCGCGAACCCGAGCGTTAAATTGCGTTATATCGCGGACGGCGAGGTTGCGCTCGATTATAAGGGCGGAAAACTTATCGACGCGATTGGTTGCGTTTTCGGGAAAGAACTTAAAGAGAATATGCTCGAAATCGTTAATGATAAACAAGCAAAAATCAACATTTCGGGTTTTATTTCGAAACCCTCCGCCGCGCGCCGAAACAAAACGCGCCAAGTCGTTATCGTAAACGACCGCGTTATCGACGGCGGAATCATCGCGGATGCGGTTAACTCTGGCTTTTCGAACTATCTCATGGTCGGGAATTTTCCTTGTTTCGTGCTTAATGTTTCGCTCGATTTAACGCGCGTTGACGTTAACGTTCATCCACGCAAGGCCGAGATTAGGTTCGATAACGAGAACGAGGTTTTTGAGGCGGTTCGGGCGAAAGTCATCGAAACGCTTGACAACTATTTCGAAAGCGAGCGCGCAGTTCCGCGTTCCGAAACTATTAAAGAAAAAATTGAAGCAAAAACCCAACCCGAAATAACCGAAACGCCGACCCAAAAGCCGAAATTTACTGGCAAATCGTTCGGCGATAACCTAGGGAAGATGATTAAGATTTTCTCGGGGGATAATAAAGAACAGGCCGTTAAGTCCGCGCCGAATTTAATGCAACGGTTCGCGCAGATGATGACGGACGACGAGCCGACGCCGCTCGTTATAAACTTCGCGGAACATTCGCAAACCGAAATCGCGGAGACGAAAAACGAAATTAAGATTTTAGGAAATATTTTCGAAACCTATCTTCTTGTTTTTGAGGGCGGCGAACTCATAATAATCGACCAACACGCCGGCGCGGAACGTCTAGCCTACGACAACCTTCGCGCGGAAATCGATAAGGGAACGGTTGCGGTTCAAACGCTGCTTGCGCCTATCGTTCTCGATTTAAACCCGAAAGAAGAGGAAAAACTCGCGAAATTTTTGCCGTTTTTAGCGGAAATCGGGATAGAAATCGCCGAGTTCGGGGCGGGGGCTTGGCGCATAACGGCTGTTCCTGTCGAAATCGCAACGCGAAATATCGAGGAAGCGCTTAAAGTTCTCTTATCCGATAAAACGACAACGACCGAACTTAAACTCTCGAACTTCGTTAAGGAAAAAATCATCCGCGAGGTTTGCCATTCTTCGCTGCGTGCAGGAACAAGCCTAAACGAAACCCAAATCCGTTATTTCCTAGATAAGTTTAACGATAAAAAGATAACGCCGCTCTGTCCGCATGGCCGCCCGATTTTAGTCGCGCTCTCCCGCGCAAAAATCGAAAAAATGTTCGGCCGCACACTTTAAAATAACCCCGCTAGGATTATTTAAGGTAGGGCTCGGCTAATTTGAATTTTTGGCTTTAAAAAAAACGCGCTCCATTACGCGTTTTTGTTTGTTGTTTTTATAATTATGTGCGCGAGGAGGACGGCGCCGCCAAGCCCAAATAAGATATAAAAGATTTGGCTGATGATGCCGTTGCCGAAAATCACGCCGAAGAAGTTGAACTTAAAGAGCCCCATTAAAAGGTAATTAAGGCCGCCGATGAGGAGCGCCGTAAACGCAATTAAGTTTAGCGTTCGTATGAAACCTTTTTTTTCTTCCGCCGTAATGACGGTATCTTTTTTTGTTGTTGTTAAATTTTCCATATCTTTAAGTTGCGCGAAGTTTAGATTTTTATACAAAAATTATTGAAATCTTTGGTTATTTTGACGAAACCGCGCGGGAGAGGTTGACAAGCGCCCACGCGCGCAATATAAATAGGCATTATGTTATTAAACGGCGTAGCGGTTGGGCAGCGCGCTAGAATTATTTCTGTTAACGGGCCCGAAGCATTAAAACATCATATCCTCGAAATGGGCTTAACCCCAGATACCGAAGTTTTCGTTATGGCGAAAGCGCCGCTCGGCGACCCGCTCCAACTTTTTGTGCGCGGTTATCAACTCTCGATGCGCGCGGCGGAGGCGGCGTTTATCGAAGTCAAGCCTAAGGAGGGCGGAAAATGAGAATCGCACTCGCGGGCAACCCAAACAGCGGAAAATCGACGCTCTTTAACGCGCTAACAGGCCTTCGCCAAACGGTTGGGAATTGGCCTGGCGTTACCGTCGAGAAAAAAGTCGGCATACTTAAAACCGACAAAGAAACCGAAGTCGTCGACCTTCCGGGGCTTTATTCGATTGACCCATACAGCCCCGAGGAGATTGTTTCTTGGAATTATCTAAAAAGCGGGGAAGCCGACGTTGTTCTTAATATCGTCGACGGAACAAACCTCGAACGCAACTTTATGTTTACGAGCGAAATCGCGGAGTTGGGGCTTCCTATGGTTGTTGCGCTTAACTTTTACGACCGCGTTAAGAAGTTCGGCGACGAGATTGATATCGAAAAACTCTCGGCTTGGCTGGGTTGTCCTGTTATTCCTATTTCCGCGCTTAAAAACGACGGAATAGCCGAACTTATTGACGCCGCTAAAAAAGCCGCAAAAGAAAAAACAAAACCCAACGTTTTTAAAATCGATATAAAAGACGAAAAAGATTTAAGCCAAACCGACCGACAAAGCGCGGTCATCGAGGCGCGGTTTAAAGTCATTGACGAGAATTTACCGAAAATCGTTAAGCGAAAAGATAGGTTTTCGGTTTCTAAAACCGCTAAAATCGATAAAATTTTAACGAATAAATGGCTCGCGTTTCCGATTTTCGCCGCTATAATTTTCGCAGTTTATTTTGTTTCCGTTTCGAGCCTCGGCGCGTTCTTAACCGACCTTTTTAGCGAGAATCTTTTCGGCGATGAAGGCTTTTTTATAACTTCCTCGCGCGCATGGCTAACCGCAATCGGTTGCGCGCCGTGGCTTGTCGGGCTTATTGTTGACGGAATAATCGCGGGCGTCGGGGCGGTCCTTTCCTTCGTTCCGCAGATAATAATTTTATTTTTCCTATTATCAATCCTCGAACAATGCGGATACATGGCGCGAATTGCGTTTGTTTTCGATAAAATTTTCCGCTTTTTCGGGCTTTCGGGGAAAACGTTAATCCCAATGTTAATCGGAACGGGTTGCGGCGTGCCTGCAATCATGGCGACGAAATCGATAAACGGCGAACGCGAGCGCCGCTTGGCTGTTATGACGACGACGTTCATGCCTTGCAGCGCGAAGATTCCCGTTATCGCCCTAATTTCAAGCGCGATTTTCGGCGGGGCGTGGTGGGTTGCGCCGCTCGCGTATTTTATCGGCATTTTTGCGATTTTGCTCTCGGGCTTAATACTAAAAAACTTCAAGGCGTTTAAAAAAACGGAAAGCAGTTTTATGATGGAGTTGCCTGAATACCAACTACCGACGCTCGGCAAGGTTTTAAACTCAACTCTCTACCAAGCGCTAGAATTCGTTAAAAAAGCGGGAACGATAATCCTTCTCGCCGTCGTCGGCGTTTGGTTCTTGTCGTCATTCGGGTTCGCGGGCGGAAAGTTCGGCTTTGTCGAAACGGAGCAAAGCCTCTTAGCGACGCTCGGAAAGTTATTATCTTGGGTTTTCGTTCCGCTGGGGTTCGGCGATTGGCGCGAAACGGTCGCGGTTATGACGGGGCTAATCGCGAAGGAAAATATAATTTCGACTATGGAAATTCTTTTCCCAGCCGGCATCGCGACCGCGCTCTCGGCGTCGGCAGGCTTTTCGTTCCTTATATTTAACTTGCTTTGCGCGCCTTGTTTCGCGGCAATCGGCGCTATCAAGCGCGAAATGCACTCGGCGAAATGGTTTTGGTTCGCGATAGGGTATCAATGCCTTTTCGCATATGTTGCTGCGCTTATCGTTTATTGGCTCTCGCGCGCAGGGGCAACTGTTCTCGTTTCGATTATCGTTCTCGCGATTTTGGGGTTAGTTATCTACTATATAATAAGAAGCAAAAAGAGTGGGCGCGTTATCGGTTGCGCGAACGGTTGCGCGGGCTGCGAACTTCGCGACGCCTGCCACCCCAAAAAAGAGATTAAATAATAACTATAAATTTTAGGGGGTTGTCGCTTATGGGTTCTTGTTTTATTATAATGCTATGAATATATTTATGAAGGGTTTAAAATGGTTTGAGGATAATCTTATTTTAACGTCCGAAGAAGTTGAAAGTTTTATTAAAAGCTGGTGGGAAAATGGTCTTAACCTAATGGACAAAGAAAGCGAGGAAGACCAAATAGCTTGCAATGAAGAATTAACCGCAGGAATGGCTAAAATCGAGTCTTTACAAAAACAAGGCGAGTATATTGGCTCGGCTAGTTATGGGCATGATAGCCTAGAAAGTGAAGCTTGGAATATATCAGAAAAGAAACGGAAACAAGAAGATGTGATTAAAGGTTTACGCAAACGAAGCCAAGAAATGGGCTTCTGTGAAGAGTGTCAATTTAAAAATGGGTTAAACCCTTGCGGCAGCCTTTTAGAACAACGATAAGAAACATAAAAAATGCCGTAGGTCGACCCCGACGGCGTTTTTTAAATGCAATCGCGTTCTTAATTACTTAAATATCTTCGCGAGGATTTTCTTCTTCGGCGGAATTTCGCCCGAAACAACAGCCGTGATTATATCCGCGAGTTCGTCGAGCGCGCGGGCGTTTACGCCTTTAAAGTTTGTTATGAACGGGGTTCCAATGCGGATTGCGCTTGTTTCTTGCGCGCTTCGTGGGTCGCCCTCGAGTTTATTTTTATTAACAACAATCCCAAGCGCGCCTAGTTCGTCTTGAACTTCGCGCCCGCTGCGTCCGCTTTCGCGCAAATCAACCAAAAAGAGGTGCGTGTCCGTTCCGCCACTTATAAGTTTAAGTCCGCGTGAGGTTAGGGCAGCCGCCAAATAATTCGCGTTCTCCTTAACTTTCGTCATATAGGTTTTATATTCCGGCGTTAAGGCTTCGGCGAAACAAACGGCTTTCGCGCCGATTATGTTCATGAGCGGGCCGCCTTGAATGCCGGGGAAAATGGCTTTATCGATTGCTTTGCCGTATTTTTCTTTCGCGAGGATTAAACCGCCGCGAGGTCCACGCAAGGTTTTATGCGTTGTTGAAGTTACGACGTCGGCGTAGGGAACAGGACTAGGAACAAGCCCCGCCGCAACAAGCCCAGCGAAATGCGCCATATCAACCATCATAAGTGCGCCAGCGTCGTCGCAAATCTTGCGGATGCGCTCGAAGTCGATTAGGCGGCTGTATGCCGACGCGCCGGATAAAATGAGTTTAGGTTTATGTTGTTTCGCTAACTTTTCGAGGTTCGCGTAGTCTAAAATGCCGTTTTCGTCGAGCCCGTAATGAATAATGTTGTATGTTTTGCCGGAAAAACTAACCTTTGCGCCGTGGGTTAAATGCCCGCCAGCGTCAAGGCTCATCGAAAGAATTGTGTCGCCGGGTTGGAGCAGGGCGAAGTAAACCGCCATATTCGCCGCCGAACCGCAATGCGGCTGAACGTTCGCGTATTCTGCGCCGAAAAGTTTCTTCGCAAGGTCGCGCGCAAGGTTCTCGACCTCGTCAACGACCTCGCAGCCGCCGTAATAGCGCGCGCCTGGATAGCCCTCTGCGTATTTGTTCGTAAGGCAACTTCCCATCGCGCTCATAACCGCCCTCGACGCGATATTTTCGCTCGCGATTAGGTTTATTTTACTGTTTTGGCGTTTAAATTCCTTCTTAATAAGTTTTTCCATTTGTGTCATGAGTTCATATTAAATCAAGTTAATCGCTTTGGCAATAAGATTTGCGGAATTTACAACGACCGCGTCGATATCTTTCGGCAAAACCAATAAGCCGTTAGAAAGCCTCATACAAAGCGGAACGCCAATCGCTACGACCGGAACGCCTAAGGTTCGCTTTGATAATTCGTGGGTGTGTTGCCTAAGCGCGCTTGCGGGGGAGATTCCGCTGTCGGCGATTTGGAAACTTTTTCCGATATGCGTTTCGTCGCGGCAAACAAGGCTATCGACAATCAAAACGCAGGTCGGCTTAACTTCGCGGACGACGGACTTTATTATCGCCGCGCTTTCTATCCCCGTTACGGCGTAAACGCTTGGGGTAAAAGATTTAATGCGCGCGCCGGTTCTAACGAAGTCGCAAACTTTAATTCCGAGGCTGTCGGCGATAAAATATTCGTTCCCAAGCCCGATAACGAGGATTTTCTTATCGTTCTCGATAATTTCGCGCAGCGCCGCGAAAATTTCCTTCGGCGGAATATCCTCGCCGTCGATATTAACATAAGTTCCGATGGGCTTATTTAACTTTTCCGCGCCCGCCTCGTTCGTAATCCGCGTCCATTGAACCGAGTAATCGGGTTTTCGTTCGATATCAACCGAAACGCCGCCCGAATGTGCGCGCGGCTTTTTTATAAGTTCCGAGGCTAAGTCAGTATAACCCGCCTCGCCGAAAAAATAATTTAAGAAACTCATCGAAGAAATTATTGCCCAAATGCCAAATTTTTAGAAAAAACCGCTTGCTAAAAGTTTTAAATCTACTTATAATAAAGATATGGAAAAAATAGAGGGGGTAAAAGCAAGCAAGCAAGCAAGCAAGCAAGCAAGCAAGCAAGCAAGCAAGCAAACAAGCAAGCAAGCAAGCAAGCAAACAAGCAAGCAAGCAAGCAAGCAAGCATTAACTGGCTCTCTTAAAAAGAGTTTGATAATAAGTTTGGCCGCAGTTATTACTGCGGGGGCGATTGCT
>JAISHI010000011.1 GCA_031262595.1 Christensenellaceae bacterium
CTTTATCGCAATGAGAGAAACGGTGTTTCTTTTAATACTATTGCGTTATTAGCGCAAGCTTTTGAAATGACTTTAATCGAATTTCTCGATGACCCCGTTTTTGATTTAGACTACATTGATCTTTATTAGAGCGCTTTACGCCTGCGCGCCGCGTTTTATGAAGATTACGAGAATTCCGCCTAAAATTGCTGAGATAACGACGATTAGCGCGGTCATGCTGTTATCGGGTTTTTCAAAACTCGCGATTATTTCGTGGTTTGCGTCGACTTCTGTAAAAGTTAGAACCATTTTTTCGCTGCCGCGCTCGACCTCGCGCGCCGCGCCGTCGACGAGGACGGATTTAATATAAAAACCGCTTTTTGCCGTTATAACAACCTCAACGGACGCGCCTAGGCTAACGTTTCGCGTTCGCGTTATATAACCGCCGTAAACGTCCGCCCAGTTCGTTCTTATTTCGACCGTTTCTGGGAGCGGGTTATTGGGGTTTGGGGTTGGCGCTGCGATATCGCCTTCGTAATTTGCGTCGGCGACAATCGCGCTGAGGTTGAGTTTTCCCCAACCGAAATAGTTTTTCTTTTTAAGCATATCCCCAACTTTTTCGAGCGCGGAACTAGCGAAAGTCGAACTAAAAAGGGTGCTTTCTATCTCCGCCCGCTCCCGCTCTTCAGCTGGGTCGCTCGCGATGAGCGCTAACGCGGCGGCAACATGTGGGGCTGCCATACTCGTTCCGGTTTGGGTCATATAATCGTTATATTCGTTAGGGCGCAGTTGACCCGTTCTTTCGTCATACCCCGGATGAGCGTCCCATTTATAGTTCGCGCTTTTTATGTTAACGCCCGGGGCGGAGATCGCTATATGCGGGCCGTAGTTTGACCACATAGGCTTAGTTTCGTCATTGTCGGCGAGGGTTGCGTTATATGCGGAGATTGCGATTGCGCCGTCGCAAGCCGCAGGGAAAGATTGGGATAATGCGCCGTTTATCCCGACGCCATCGGAGTCGCCGTTTCCGGCCGCGACGCAAACCGAAATGCCCGCATCATTTAGCGCGTCGATAAGCGGTTGGTATAGGCGTTTTGTCGTTTGATATTCTGACCAATAACTATCCGAGATTTGTATCGGGTCGCAACCGAAACTCATGTTTATCGCGACGATATTATCGCCGGCTTTTTTTCTATCTAGAACATATTCTATGCCCGCGATTATCGCGTCGTCGTCGGCTTCGCGCCCTAAAAAGGCTTTTACAGGCATAATTTTAACGTTTGGAAGGGTTAGGTCGACGATTGTTCCGGCAACGTGGGTGCCGTGCCCGCCGGTGTGCTTGTCTTTATCGAATGTACCGTTTGGTTGGACATAATCGACGTCTTGGTAGTCGGCGTATCCGCCGATTGTTGCGGCAGGGTTAACTATTCGCCCCGCAAATAATGGGTGATTAGAAGTTATCCCGCTATCGAGAACGGCAACGATGACCTCCTCGGGCTCAGCTTTCGTCGTTCCGTCGGCTTCAAAGCGCGCGGTCGAGAGTTCCTTATTATACGCGCTGAGCTTCGTTTGGTTCGCGCCGTTCGAGAGATAAGTATAATCGTCGACAGGTGTCGTTGCGCTTATATAAAATTTTCGGCTGGCGATTGCGGTTAAACCCTCGTTTTGACAATCTTCGAGGGCTTGTTTTGTTTCATATTCAGTATCGAAACAAACTTCTTCAATATCAAACGCTTCGTCGCTATACCTAATAAGTATGCTTTTATTCTCGAAAGGTTTGGTTAGATAGCTGTTTCCGCTCTCGTCCTCGAACGAAGAGAGTCCTAACTCGTCTAAAACACTTTCGGTTACGAAATTGCTCGAAACCGTTGTTTTAAACTCATCGCGGGAGAGGATTGTTTTATCGCCGAGCTTTTCTACGGTTATATCTTCGCTAGCGGAAACTAAATCGTCGATTGTTGCGTCGCCGTCGCTCGACGAAGCTAGCAATTTATAGCCGCTTAAAGTTCCGTTTGTTTGGGTTTCGAAATTAAGGGTTTCGGTCGGGAAAATAAGGCTCGTTAAAAGCGCGAGCGACGATACGAAAGTTAGTGCAACAGCGCACAAAAATGCCGAAAACCTTTTCATCATACTATTATATAAAGTATGCGCAAATTTTGCAACTTTAATCTCACTTGATTATGAAAATTATTTATGTTATATAGAAGATATGGCTTTTTGTTCGCTTTCGGGAACGGCGGCGCTATCCGGCGCAACCTTAGTCCCAAACAAATTCATCGAGGAATATTTACCGCTCGCAAACGGCGAGCTCGTTAAGGTTTTTCTTTACGGGCTTATGGTTTGCGGAAACGCAGAGCGATACGACAATACTCTTTTGCATTTCGCGAATAACCTTCAAATGGGCGAGCAAGATGTTTTAACGGCGTTTGAGTTTTGGAAAAACAAGGGGCTCGTTCAAATTATTGATGCGGAGAGCGTTCAAATTAAATATTTACCAGTTAAACCGAATATCAACATAAAAAAGTATAATACGAGTAAGTTTGACGAATTTAACGCGGGCATCCAAGCGATTATTGACGGCAGGCAAATTTTACCTACCGAATTTACGGAATATTACGCGCTTATGGAGGCGTTTCATATCGAACCTGAGGCGCTCGTTGCGGTTGCGAAATATTGCGCGGACTCTAAGGGGCGGAACATCGGCGGGGCTTATATTATTCAGGTCGCGAAGAATTGGGCTTATGACGGGGTTAGAACGCTAGCCGCAGTTCGTGAGAAACTTTCGAAAGCAGACGAGAAAAAATCGCAAGTTATCGAAATTTTAAACGCGTTAAAATCGAAACGCACGCCCGAGCCGGAGGATTTTGATTTACTCTCGAAATGGGCGCTTAAACTCGGGTTTGAGTTTGAAACTATCTTAATGGTCGCGAAAAAGCAAAAAAGCAGCGATATAAACCGCCTCGACGAAACGTTATTAAAATACTTTGAGTTAAAACTTTTCGACGCGGAAAGTATTAAGGAATACGAGAAAAATAAATCGAAACTCTTTGAGCTTGCACGCGCGGTTAATAAGAAAATCGGCGTTTATTACGAGGATACATCCAACATTATCGAGGGCTATCTTATGCCTTGGCGCGCGCTTGGGCTTGATGATGATGCGATACTTGCGTTCGCGGACTTTTCGTTTAAAACGGGGGTTCGAACGCTCGAAAAACTCAACGAGGTTATTAGAAAACACGCGGAAGAGGGCGTTATAACCCCCGAGGCGCTAGACGAGAGCATAAACGAGCGCGTTTCCGAAAATATCGAGATTAAAAAGTTATTAGAAAAGTTGGGTGCGCTTCGAGAACCGACTTCAACCGATATTTCCTTTTATAAGAATTGGCAAAAATGGAACTTCACGCCGGAACTTTTCGACTATGCGGTTTCGTTATCGATAGGGAAGGACAGGCCGATGGCGTATCTTAATAAGATACTCGCGAGTTATTATACGAAAAAGATTGCGACGGTTGAGGGCGCGAAAAATCAGGGCGCGATTAAGCCGCAAGTTAAAAAACAAGAGTTCATTCGCCATAATTACGACGACGAAACCGTCGCGAAGATTTATGCGCGGATGAATAACGTTGAGTTTTAAGGAGGAAAGATGAATAAACAAAAAATCTTAAACGAGGTTGACGAAATTTTAAGGCAGCAAGAGTTTGCGCTTATGCAACTTCGCGCGAACGAACTCGAGGTTTTGCGCGCCGACAAAAAGTTTTTAGCCGCGGAGAAGGCTTATCGGAGCGCGCTTGTTGCTTTTGCTAAAAACGAAAAAGATAAATCGCTTAAAACGAAATATGATTTAGCGAAGAGAGAATATGATGCGTTTTTTAAAAGCGCGCCAGAGGTTTTAACTGAACGCGAAGTTAGTGAGAGGGTTTTTATAGAAAAAAGCAATATTAAATGCAAGCAAAACGACTTTCGAACGGATAAAATTAAAGGCAAAATAGAGGAATATAAGAAGGTTTATGCGGCGTTAAATTCTTTCGCCGAGAAGTTCCCGAAGGTTAGGTTCGATAATATAGTAATTAGCGGCGGGAGCGGAACGGGCAAGACCGAGGCCGCGCAAATTCTCGGGAAGAAGTTAGCCGCGCGCGGATTTTTCGTTTATTTCGCGACGGCGAGCGAGATTATTAAGAAGCAAAAGGAATATTTCTTTAACGGAAGTTATGCCGACGAGAACGAGTCGTTTAATAAATGCGACGTTTTAATTATCGACGACCTAGGCACCGAGCCTCAATACAGCAACATAACAAAAGAATATCTTTATAACATAATAAACGCGCGATACGGCGACGAAAAAAGTTTCATCATAACGACGAACGTTGCGATTGAGCAAATAAAAGAGATTTACGACGAGCGCCTTTGGAGCAGAATTTTCGACAAAGACCGCACGGCGGTTTTGAGTTTGAATGGGGCAGATTTAAGACTTTAATCCTTAATATGCACGAAATTTAGGCCGGCGGCGGCGGCGATTTTTGGCGAGAGTTCGTCGGGGTAGGCGTTTTTATAATATACGTTAACTATTCCGGCGTCCGCCATAACTTTTGTGCAAATAATACAAGGTTGGTGCGAAACGTATGCGTTCGCGCCGTTCGTCGAAATTCCGTCGCGCGCGCAAAAGCAAATCGCGCTGGTTTCCGCGCAGTTCGTATAACAATAACCTTGGCGCGTTCCGCTTTCGATTTTTTCGTTCTCGCGCAGGCAACCGTTAAGGCAGCCCAACTTTTCGCTAGGGCCGTTATGCTCGCGCATTAAAACCTCGCCGTCTTTTTCGATGACGCAGCCGACGTGTTGGCGAACGCAGCGGCTTTTTTCGGCTTCCTCGAGGGCGAGGTCTAAAAACTTTTTGTCGAACATTTCTTGGGACGCTCCTTATCCAAAATAAAAATCTTAGGTTATCCTAACACAATTATTATGGAGGGACAAATGGAAATTAAACCATTATTCGATAGGGTTCTAGCGAAATACATCGAGGAAGAAGAAACGGCGGGCGGATTTTATATCCCGCAAAATAAGGGCGACAAGGTTCAAGCGTATCGGGTCGTTGCGGTCGGCGACGTCGAAAGCGTTAAAGTTTTGGACAAGATTTTTGTTGCGAAATACGCGGCTTATGAGGTTTCCGTCGGCGAGGAAAAACTTGCGCTTATTAAAGAGAGCGATATTTTGGCGGTGGAAAGATGATTTTAAACGGAAAAAAGGCGCGAAAAAGCCTAGCGAACGGCGCAAAAAAACTCGCGGAGGTTGTTGGAACAACGCTTGGACCTAAGGGGCGGAATGTTATTGCGGTTGCCGAGAAAGGCGCAACGCCGATTATAACGAACGACGGCGTTACGATTGCGAAGTTAGTTAGGCTCGAAAATGAGGCTGAGAAGTTCGGCGCGGAGGTTATTCTTCAAGCCAGCGAACGCACGAACAAAATCGCCGGCGACGGAACGACGAGCGCGATTGTTTTATCCAACGCGATTATAAAGAACGGCAATAAGTTCGTTTCGCGGGGCGTTTCGCCAGTCGTTATTAAGGAGGAACTTAACCGCGCGCTCGAAAAATCGCTTTTAGTTTTGGATTTTTTGGCGACAAAAATCGACGGCGAGGAGATGCTCATCAATATAACGACGGCGAGCGGCGGGAACGAGGATAACGGGAAATTAGTCGCTTCCGTTCTCTCGAAAGTTGGCGCGAACGGGCATATTATAGTTTGCGAGAACGACAATGGAAAAACGGAGGTCGAGATAACTAGCGGTTTTGAGGCGCGGGCGGCGTTAGTTGCTCCCCATTTCGCGGACGATAAAGCTAAGATGAGAACCGTTTATGATGATGCACTAGTTCTAATATCCGCTGAGAAAATCGGCGAGGTTCGCGAGGTTATTCCTGCGCTTGAACTTGCGCGCGGGCAAGAAAAACCTCTCGCTATCGTTGCGCGGGAGTTTGCGCCCGAAGTTTTACAAGCTCTTCTTATAAATAAGTTAAAGTTCGGCGTTGCGGTTTGTCCGATTGTTTTAAGCGCAACCGCGGAGAAAATCGACGCGGAAATCGGCGACATTTCGGCCTATACGAACGCGAACGTCTTCGGGAAGGATAACTTAAAGCCGATATCCCAAGTTGCGTTAGAGGATTTCGGGCGGGCGCGGGTCGTTTGCGACCTCGATAAAACGCTATTTATTTGTGGCGCCGAAAATGAGAAAATTTTAAAACGAAAGCAAGAGATAACTTTCCAAATTAACGAATCAAAGGACGCCTTTAATCGCGACGGGCTTAAAAATCGGCTCGCGCGGATAGAAGGGAAGGTCGCGACGATTTCGGTTGGGGCGGCGACGCTAGCCGAACGCACGGAAGCCAAACTTAGGATTGACGACGCGGTTGCGGCGGGACGGGTTGCGCTCGAGAACGGAGTTGTCGCCGGCGGCGGGGCTACTTATTTAAACATTTCGAAGAAACTAGGGGGCTCGATCGGCGAGAAAATTTTAAAAAAAAGTTTATCGGAAATAACAAAACTCGTTTTAAAAAACGCAGGAATAAGTCCGCGAAAAATTATAAAAATTTTACTAAAATCCGCGAAAACGGATTTAGCATATGACGCTAGAGCCCGTAGATTTGGCTGTATGCGTGATTTAGCCCTAATCGACCCTAAAACGGTATGCGAACAAGTAGTTAGAAACGCTATATCGGCGTCGGGGATTTTGTTGACGACAGAGGCGATTGTGAGTTAAGTCGCGCGCGTGAATTTGTTGACGGAGGGGTGGGCGTTTGATAGACTTTAAGATATGTACAATTATTTAAAGGGCATCGTTAGTGAGATTGATGGCGACAATATAACGCTCGAAGTTAACGGGATTGGGTTCGAGATTTTGGCGTCAGGGGCGCTTATCGGGGGCGCAGTTTTAGGCGAATTTATGACGGTTTATATCGCGGAAGTTATTAAGGAAGATAGCCATACCCTCATCGGTTTTAATGACATCGCCGAGAAAAAACTCTTTTCGAAGTTGCTCGGCGTTTCGGGCGTTGGGGCAAAATCCGCGCTTTCTATTGTTTCGTTAGGGACGCAAAACGTTTTGACCGCGCTTTTAAAGGGCGATGCGAACGCGCTTTCGGTTAAGGGGGTTGGCGCAAAAACGGTTGCGAAGATTATTATCGACCTTCACGGCAAAGTTGATCTCGACGCAAAAACGCTAATCGCGAAACCTAAGGCGCGGGAAACGCTCTCGGGCGAGTGCGCGGACGCGGCGAATGGGTTGACATCGCTCGGGGTTTCGAAAGTCGAGGCCGAGCGGACGGTTTTAGAGATTTATAAAGACGGAATGACGGCGGAAGAAATTATAAAGATTGCATTGACAAGGCGCGCAAAATAGGCTAAATTAGCAGTTGATTATAAAGGAGTTAAAGAAGATGAAAGAAAACATCCACCCAAAATATCACGAGGCAACATTCGTTTGCGCTTGTGGGAACGAGTTTAAATGCGGAACGACAAAGGCCGAGGATATCGTTAAAATCGATATTTGCAGCAAATGCCACCCATTTTTTACGGGCAAACAAAAAATCGTTGATAGCGCGGGCCGCGTAGATAAGTTCAACAAGCGTTATGCAGGAGCGCCAAAAGCGTAAATTTTATGGATCCTGAACCGAGTAGGTTTAATTATTTAAAGACTTTAAAAAGAATGGCGGATAGCGAAACGTTATCGGTCGTTTTTCAGTATTATTTCGATATTTCGTTTACGGAATCTAAACTTTTAACCGAAGTTTCGAAGCGCGATTTTAAAAAGATTGCGCGAATTTTAAGGAAGAATAAAAAGGGGATACCGCTCGCGTATTTACTCGGGAAATGGAGTTTTTTAGGCGCGAACCTTAAAATTGATAAGAATGTTTTAGTTCCGCGGTTCGATACCGAGATACTCGCCAGCGAAGCCGTTCGGCTCATCAACGAAAATAACTATAAAACCGCCCTCGACCTTTGCACGGGTTCGGGCGCGATTGCGATTTATATTGATAAAAGTTCGGGTGCAAGTCTTTCAGCTAGCGATATTTCGAAAAAGGCCCTAAAAATCGCACGGGAAAACGCGGATAAAAATCAATGCGACATAACTTTTTACGAAAGCGACCTTTTAGGCGACATCGACGAAAAGTTCGATATTATTGTTTCAAATCCGCCTTATATTAAGACCAAGGAAATCGGGCGTTTCGACAAAACGATTTTGCGCGAGCCTAAGATTGCGCTCGACGGCGGCGGCGACGGGCTTAATTTTTATCGCCGAATAATCGGGGCGGCGCGCGAACATCTAAACGGCGGAGGTTCGCTCATATTCGAGATTGGCGAAGGGCAGGAAGAGGATATTGAAACACTTTTAGCGGACGCAGGGTTTGGGGAGATAACGTCGGTTAATGACCTAAATGGGACTGTTCGGGTTATATTTGGGAAATTGATTTAATCTATCTCTAAATCTGGGTCGGTAAAGAGCGGCGAGTCGAAAAATTCACTCGGCGTAATTCCTAACGCGCTTGCGAATTGCAAAACAGTTCTTAGGTTTACGCTTTTATGTTCTTCTGCCATTATCTTGTTGCCTGTGTTCGGCGAAATAGCACCAATGCGGACAAGTCTATAAAACGATATGTTTTTTTGAATCGCTAATTCTTTAAGTCGTTGTTTTACCGCTTGCGTAATTGTCATAACTAACCACCTTTTAAGACGGTTAATTATAACAAGAACGCAAATTATTTATTAGTATTATAATACTAATACTTGTTGACACTGTATTAAAATACATATACGGTATAGCATGATAACAAAAAACCTAGATAGATTACTGTTTGCGAAACGCATGCGCGCGATATTAAAAGAGCAAAACCTTACGCAGGCGGAATTATCGCAAATTCTTAATATCCGTCAAAGCCAAGTTAGCAACCTCGCGAGCGGCAAGAGTTTACCGAGTTATATAACGCTTTATAAAATACATAACGAGTTTGGGGTTGAATATTCGGAGTTTTTTGAGTAATTTTTCCTATTGCTTATGGGCGTTCTTTTAAGATAATATATTAAGTTATGTTAGAGAAGATAAAAGAAATTAGAGAACGGTTCGAGGAAAACGAACGCGAGATGCAAAGCGAGAAGGCGATGCTTGATTTGGCATATTATACGAAGCTTTCGCGCGTGGCGAAACAGTTGCGCCCGATTATTGCTTGCGCCGATGAAATTACGCGGCTCGAAAACGATATTGAATCAAGTACCGAGATTTTAACGAGCGAAACCGACGCGGAGTTATTAGAAATGGCGCGCGCGGAAATAGACGAAAACGAGAAAAAGTTAGCGGAGGAGAACGAGAAACTTAAAATGCTGCTTATCCCGAAGGACGAGCGCGACGACAATAACGTTATTGTTGAGATTCGGCCAGCGGCGGGCGGCGACGAGAGCGGGCTTTTCGGCGCGGAACTTCTTAGAATGTATTCACTTTACGCGCAAAAATGCGGACTTAAAGTCGAGATTAACGAGGTTAATGAAACGGAAATCGGCGGGATTAAGGACGCGAGTTTTATGATTATCGGCGAGGGCGCGTTCGCGATTTTTAAGTATGAGAGCGGCGTTCACCGCGTCCAACGCGTTCCAGACACGGAAACGCAAGGGCGCGTTCACACCTCGACTTGCACGGTTGCTGTTTTACCCGAGGCTGTTGACGTTAATTTCGTAATCGACGAGAAAGACTTACGCATCGACGTTTATCGCGCGTCGGGCGCCGGCGGGCAGCACATCAACCGCACCGAATCCGCTGTTCGCATAACGCATATCCCGACGAATACGGTCGTCACTTGCCAAGACGGACGCAGTCAAATCCAAAACAAGGCGCGCGCGATGCTTGTTCTTCAAACGAAACTCGCGGATATGTTCCAAAGCAAAGCCGACAAGGAATATAGCGATGCACGCCACGCGCAAATCGGCTCTGGCGACCGCAGCGAACGCATCAGGACTTATAATTTCCCTCAAGGGCGGCTCACCGACCACCGCATAAACTATACGAGTTATAACTTACCAGCGATTATGAACGGCGACTTAACGGATTTGACTGAAGCCCTAAAAATCGCGGATATGAATATGAAGTTGCAGAATCTATAAAACAAGTTGCCAAATAAATAAAATGTTTGATATCCTCTCTTAGAAAAGGGAGGATTTTATTATGAAATGTCCGAGTTGCGGGGGGAAAGAGAATAAGGTTGTCGACAGCAGGGAAACGCTTAACAGCATTCGTCGTAGGCGCGAGTGTATCGATTGCGGGAAGAGGTTTACGAGTTATGAAACCGTCGAGATGGTTCCGATTCTCGTTATAAAAAAGGACGGCAGCCGCGAGGCGTTTGACGTCGTTAAGGTTAAGAACGGGATTTTGCGCGCGAGCGAGAAGCGGCCGGTTACTATGCATCAAGTTGCGCAGATTTTAGATACGCTTGAGAAAGAGATTTTGGCGCGCGGCGGCGAGGAACTCGAAGTTTCGTCGAGCGAGATTGGCGATATCGTTATGCGGGAACTCAAAAAAATCGACGAGATTTCATATATTCGTTTCGCGGCAGTTTACCGCCAATTCAAAGACATATCGACATTCTTAGGGTTTATAAAGTCCTTTGAGGATGAAATGAAGGCGAAACTATAACTTGGTTAACAAAAAAAAACGGCGCGATGCCGTTTTTAAAATTTAAATAATTTTAGCGAGGTTCGAGCTTATTTTCCGTAGGTTTTGTTATAGAGGTCGATGGATTCCGCGATAATTTTAATAGCGTCGGCTTTTCCTTTCGCGGGTTTAACGTCAACAACATCGGTCATCGATTTATAATAGGTTAGGAAATGCACGATTTCGTCGACGAGGATTTTAGGGAGTTTTTCGAAGGAGTCGATTCCGTTAACGTATGGGTCTTTCGAGGCAACGGCGATTATTTTTTCGTCGCGCTCGCCCTTATCAATCATTTCGACTAAACCAATGGGTTTACATTTAACCAGCGTCATTGGGTCGAGGGTTTCGCTGCAAACAACAAGAACGTCGAGCGGGTCGCCGTCTTCGCTGAGCGTTTTTGGGATAAAACCGTAGGAGCAAGGGTAGTGCATCGCGGTTTTTAAAACGCGGTCGAGGATAATTAGCCCCGTTTCCTTATCGATTTCGTATTTTTTCTTACTTCCTTTCGGGATTTCAATCACGGCAACAAATTCTTCCGCCGTTATTCGCGAACTATCTAACGAATGCCATATAACTTCTTTATTCATGTAAATATAATAATTCGTTTCAATTAGGTTGTCAAGTATTCTGGGTTGACTTTGCCTCCGTTAGGGCATATGCTTGTCGTTATGATAAGAAATATTGCGATAATTGCCCATGTCGACCACGGCAAAACGAGTTTAGTTAACGAAATGCTTAAACAAGGTAAGGTTTTTCGCGCGAACCAAGAGGTTGCCGACCGCGTTATGGACAGCAACGACCTCGAGCGCGAGCGTGGGATAACTATTTTAGCGAAAAACACGAGTTGTTTTTATACGCCGAAGGGCGGCAAATTCGCGGGGCAAGAGTTTAAGATTAATATAATCGACACGCCCGGGCACGCGGATTTTGGGGGCGAGGTTGAACGCGTTCTTAAAATGGCGGACGGGGTTTTGCTTTTAGTCGACGCATACGAGGGGCCTATGCCGCAAACGCGGTTTGTTCTTCAAAAGGCGCTCGACCTTAACCTTAAAGTCGTTATCGTTATAAATAAGGTTGATAGAGCCGACGCGCGGCTTAATGAGGTTGGCGACGAGGTTTTAGAACTTTTGATGGACCTCGGCGCGGATAATGATGCGCTCGACAGTCCGATTGTTTACGCGAGCGCGCGCGCAGGAACGGCTAGTGTTTCGCCGAATATGCAAGACGAAAACCTCGATGCGCTTTTCGAAACGATTATAAGTTATATCCCTGAGCCGAAGATGGATAAGGACGGGGCGTTTCAAATGTTAGTTTCCGCGAATGAACATAGCGAATATCTCGGGAAAATGGCGATCGGGAAGGTTGGGCGCGGTTCGGTTCGAGTTAACCAGCAAATCGCGGTCGCGGACTATAACTCAGGCGAGGTTTTTAAGACGAAAATCACGGGGCTTTTCGAGTTCGCGGGCATGAAAAAGAATCCTGTTGAGGTTGCGACGGCGGGGGATATTATTGTTGTTGCAACGAACGAACCAGCGACGATCGGGAAAACGCTTTGCGACCCCGCCGCCGTTGAACCGCTCGAGTTCGTTAAAATTAGCGAGCCGTCGGTTGAGATGACTTTTTCTGTTAACGACAGCCCGTTCGCAGGGAAAGAGGGAAAATTCGTAACTAGCAGGCATTTACGCACGCGGCTTTATAAGGAAGCGGATAAGGATTTGAGCCTTCGGGTTCGCGACGGCGAAACGACAGAGAGTTTTTTCGTCGCTGGGCGGGGCGAGATGCACCTTTCGATTTTGATTGAGAATATGCGCCGCGAGGGTTTTGAGTTCCAAGTTAGCAATCCGCGCGTTCTTTATAAGGAAATCGACGGCAAAACGCATGAACCGGTCGATAAACTTTTGATTGATGTGCCTGAGGTTTCGGTTGGCGCGATTATGTCGGCGATGGGCATACGAAAGGGCGAACTTAAACAAATGTCGCCGATCGGCAGCCGCGTTAGGTTAGAGATTTTAATCCCGAGCCGCGGGCTTTTCGGTTATAAGAGCGAAATGCTCACCGACACGAAGGGCGAGGGCGTTATGTCGAGTGTTTTCGATAGTTATCAACCGTTTAAAGGCAATATCCAACGTAGGGTTAAGGGCAGTCTTATCGCTTTCGAGAGCGGAACTGCCAACGCTTATGGGCTTCATGCCGCGCAAGAGCGGGGCGAGCTTTTTATCTCGGCTGGCGAGGAAGTTTATGGAGGCATGGTTGTTGGCGAAAACCCGAAGAGCGACGACTTACCTGTTAACGTTTGTAAAACTAAGCATCTAACGAATATGCGCAGCAGTTCTGCCGACGAGGCGCTAACTTTAACGCCGCCTAGAAAGATGAGCCTAGAAAACGCGCTTGAATTCCTCGCCGACGACGAATTATTAGAGGTTACGCCGAAGCATATCCGCATTCGAAAACAAATTCTTGATCATAACGTGAGACTACGCGCTCGGGCTCGAAGTTAATTTTCGATTAAAAAACTGGAACGCATGGGGTGCGTTCTTTTTTTTGTGTGGTAGGGTTTTTTATGAATCCAGAAATTAAGGAAGCGCTTCATAAACGAGCAACAGGTTTCCGCGACGAGGAGAAAAGTTATCCACCGGATGTTTCGGCGATAAAACTTTTTATTGAATATGACAAAGAACCCGACGAGAGCGAGAAGTATATGCTTTGGACGCGGAAAGAGTTTCTGGAGGAATTTAAAAAAATTTTGGAGGAAGAAACTAAAAATGAGAAAAAAAGAAATAGTTAGTCGGCTAGCCGAGGAGGTTCAAAACGAGTTTGAGATTAGAAAGTTAGAGCGGAGGGGGCTCGAAAATCAATGGCGTTTAAACCTCGATTTTTATAACGGCAAGCAAAACCGCAAAATCAATTCGTTTGATAAATTAGCGGATACGAATAAGCAGTTTTATTGGCAAGAAAACGAGGTTTTTAACCATATCGCGCCGCTTGTTGAGGCGCGCTTAGCGAAACTCGGCGAAGTTCAAATCGAAAAGAGCGAACTTCTCGAAAAATCGGGATTTCCTAAGGCTCGGGAGAATGTTTCGATGTGGGCAGAACTTACTGGGACTGGGTTTTATAAGGTCGTTTGGGATAATGAGAACGGGGTTGTCGTTGGGCTTGACGAGGACGGACGCGAGATAAAATTAGGGAGCGCGAAAGTCGTTTCCGTATCGCCATTCGAGATTTTCGCGGATAATTTAGCAGCGCCTAGTTTTAATGAGGTATCTAGCCTTATCCACGCGAAAGTTTGCGATAAAAAACTAATCGAGCGAACTTGGGGCGTTAAGATTGGCGGGCTTGATACGTCGGCGGTTGTTATCGAGCGATATAAAAATGGGCTCTTGACGATTGTTTGCGAGGGGCAGGTTTTAGTTAACGAGCCGTATGATTATTTACCGTTCGTGCGTCAAACGAGCGAGTTGGTTGCCGGAAACTTTTTCGGAAAATCGCCGGTTCAGCGCGCGATTCCGGTTCAACGGGCTTATAACAGCCTTAAAAACCGAAAGAGCGAGTTTTTGGCGCGGCTCGCTTGCGGAGTTTTAGCGGTTGAGGACGGGAGCGTTGACCTCGACGAACTCGAACAAACTGGATTAGCTCCGGGGAAGATTGTTTCTTATCGCCAAGGGGCTAGCGCGCCGAAGTTTTTAGACGCGGGGAGTATACCTACGGAACTACTTCAAGAAGAAGAGCGTTTACTTAACGAATTTAAGTTAATTACAGGCGGCGCCGATATAACCGTCGATAGCGGAAAGTCCGGCGTTGCGCTCGAAATTTTAACGAACCAAGATAATCGCCGAATGACGCGACCTATCGCGAGTTTAAAAGAAGCCGCTCGGGAAGTTAACGAAAAAATAAACTATTTAGGAGCAAAATATGGAAAAAGATAACGAAAACTTGGAACAAGCGATTGTGGATAACGGAAACGCCCACGACGAAATCGCCTCCAAGGAAAGCCCTTTGCTTGCGGGGAAATTCACAAGCGAGAAAGAGTTGGAAAACGCGTATGCGTCGCTCGAGGCCGAGTTTACGAAGAAAAGTCAAGAGCTTAGCGAATATAAAAACGGGCAAAAAAAAGAGGAAGTTATAAACGAATATATAACTTCGCTTAAAAGCCAAAAAGAAACCCCAAGGGTTATAACGAGCGAAAGCGGAAAGTTCGATTTTTCGAAACAAGGCGAAAAGCAAACGCTTAG
>JAISHI010000020.1 GCA_031262595.1 Christensenellaceae bacterium
GTTTCGCAAGCAACCCTTCGTATCGTTAAAGTCTTTTGGGGACTTTCGGCGGCGCTCGCTTATAAACGCCATTTCCCAGCAGTTGATTGGCTTGTTTCTTACTCGCTTTATGCGGATAAAATGGGCGATTGGTATGCTGAAAATATCGGCGACGAGTTCTTAACTCTCCGCGCAGAAGCAATTAAATTATTACAAGAATCCGCAGGGCTTGAAGAAATCGTTCGACTTGTCGGTGTTGATTCGTTAAGCGACAGGGATAAGTTAACCCTCGAAACGGCGAAGAGCCTACGCGAAGACTTCCTTCATCAAAACGCGTTCCATGAAGTTGATACCTATGCGAGCCTTGAAAAACAATTCAAATTATTAAAACTCATTATGGTTTATCATAGTTGCGCGCTTGAAGCGCTTGGGCGTGGCGTTGAGTTTGGGTTCGTTATAATCCCAGAACTTCGCGCAAAAATCGGCCGCGCAAAATATATCGCCGAAGCCGACATGAAAGAAATTAACGGCATCGAAAGCGAAATTAAAACCCGCCTCGCAGCCTTAACGGCGTAAAAACAAAAAAAACAAGGAGATAAGAAAATGCAAAGAGCATATAAAACAATAAAATCTGCGGTTGGGCCGCTCATGATTGTTGAAGGCGTTGAAGGCGCGGAATACAACGAGTTTGTCGAAATCGAAGAGGCAAACGGCGATATTCGCCACGGAAAAGTCCTCGAAGTTAACGGCGGAAAGGCTGTTGTCCAACTTTTCGTTTCGAGCCAAGGGCTTTCGATTCAAGATAGTAAGGCGAAGTTTACCGGCAAAGGGCTTGAACTTGCGGTTTCGCCTGATATGCTTGGGCGCGTTTTTAACGGAATGGGACTTCCGCGCGACGGCGCTGCGCCTCTTATCGCAACCGCGAAACTTGATATAAACGGCGCGCCGATTAACCCAACCGCGCGCGACTATCCAAACGAGTTTATCCAAACGGGTATTTCTACAATCGACGGGCTCAATACGCTCGTTCGCGGGCAAAAACTTCCGATTTTCTCGATGAGTGGTTTGCCGCACGCCGAACTTGCCGCACAAATCGCGCGTCAAGCAACCGTTCTTAAAAACGCATCCAACTTCGCAATCGTTTTCGCCGCACTCGGCATAACCCACGACGAAGCAGAATTCTTTACGAAATCCTTCGAGCAAACAGGCGCTCTCGGGCGTTCGGTTATGTTTATAAACCTCGCGAATGACCCTGCGCTTGAAAGAATCGCAACCCCACGTATGGCGCTTACGGCTGCGGAATACCTAGCGTTTGAGTTAGGCTACCATGTTCTCGTTATTATGACCGACATTACGAACTATGCGGAAGCACTCCGCGAAGTTTCGGCGGCGCGAAAAGAAGTTCCTGGCCGACGCGGTTTCCCGGGCTACCTTTATACCGACCTTGCGAGCCTTTACGAACGCGCAGGCTGTATTAAGGGGCAAGAAGGTTCGATTACCCAAATCCCAATTCTAACAATGCCGGAAGACGACAAAACTCACCCAATTCCTGACCTTACGGGTTATATAACTGAGGGGCAAATCATGCTTTCGCGCGAACTTTATAAAAAAGGCATGACCCCACCAACCGATGTTCTCCCAAGCCTTTCGCGTTTGAAAGATAAGGGTATCGGGCCGGACAAAACCCGCGAAGACCACGCAGACACGCTTAACCAACTTTTCGCTTGTTATGCGAAGGGTAAGGACAGCAAGGAACTTGCGCAAATCCTCGGCGAATCCGCGCTCAGCGATATCGATAAACTCTATGCGAAATTCGCGGACGAGTTCGAACAAAAATACATAAACCAAGGGTTTGAAACAAACCGCACAATTTTCGAAACTCTCGACCTCGGCTGGGAATTGCTCGGAATTTTACCACGCGAAGAATTAACTCGAATTAAGACGAAATTCCTCGACAAATATTATAAGAAAAAGGAAGATTAAAAAACTATGGCGCGAGAAGCCAAAAAGAAACACAATATAACAACAGCAACAACAGATAACGAAAAACAAAGTCGTGCGAAACTGTCGCCAAAAAACGAATGGCGAGCAAAACAAGGCAAACCTATGATTTCACACGACATAAACAGGCAAACAACCTCGCGCAAACGTGTCCAAAAACCACAAACAAATGCGCTTAAAGTTAAAAAAGAACGTGAGAAGCCGATAAGCGAGGAAGAATGGAATGCCGGACCGATAGCCAATAAAAATCCAGACGACATAACAACTTGGGAAGCATTGATTAAACTTAAATATGAGTTTCCTACATGTGAAGTTGTTTATGGCGACAAGGAAATTACTGAAAGAGATGTTCGCGAAGCATGCCGCAACAGAGAAGAAAATACCAAAAACAACGGACTTGATCGATAAAAAATTAAAAAAACTAAAAACTAATTAAAAGGAGGCAGAATGGCAAGACTTAACGTTAACCCGACCCGAATGGAGCAACAAAAACAAAAGGGTAAACTTAAAACCGCGAGGCGCGGGCATAAGTTGTTAAAAGATAAGGGCGACGAGATGATCAGGAATTTCCTTGCGCTTGTTAAGCATAACAAGGAACTTCGAAAAGAAATCGAAGGCGAACTCGCCGATGCGCTCGGGTATTTTATGCAAGCGCGCGGGCAAATGACCAGCCAAGAGGTCGACGACGCCGTTTCCGCCTATAACGCAAACGCGGAATTTTCCTATAAATCGACGAGTATCATGGGGCTTGTTGTTCCGCACCTCATTTTAGATAAGTTTGAAACAGTTAAAAACGACGATGCGATTGCGATTGCGACGCCCGCGATTTTCGATATTGCGCTCGGGAAACTTTCGGAGGCTTTTAAGCGCCTGATTGAACTTGCGAACGTTGAGAAGTCTTGCGATATGCTCGCCGTCGAAATCGAACGACTTAAACGCCGAATAAACAGCCTTGAATATGTTATGATTCCGCAAACTATCGAAACCATTAAATATATCGCGATGAAACTCGCGGAAGACCAACGAAGCCAACAAGTCCGCGTCATGAAGGTTAAGGAATATATTAAGGCCGCGGAAGAGGAAGGGCAATAAACAAGTCTCTAATTTAAAATTTTAAGAATGTTATCGAGAACGCGGCGGTCTATCGTCGCGTTTTCGTAGGTTTCTTTTTGCGATTTGTCGCCGACGATATCGCTTACGATTTTAACGCAATGAATTTCGGTTTTCGGCGCGAGCGATTTAACAGTTTCGAAAATCGCGGAAAATTCCATATCATAAATGGTTTTTATGTCGCCCGCGGTTGGCGCAGTTTGAACATAATCTCGGGTTATTAAAGTTATATCTGCGCCGTTTTTAATTTCCCATTTTTTTATTGCTTTATCGCCGACGTCGAACGGCGCGGTTGAATAATCACCGTCTTTTATAAACTTCGGGTCGGTTATAACGTCGCCAATTTTAAAATCCGTCGTCGCGCCGCAAAACCCAACGTTTATTAGCGCGGCGCTCGGAAAATCGCGGATAATCGCCGCCGTATTTATCGCGGCTTGAACTTTCCCTATGCCGATTAGTTTAACTTTATCTTTATATTCATTAGGCAAAATTTCTTTGACTTGGTTAAACTCGCTTTTCGTCGCGCAAAGCACTAAAAAATCTTTCATGATTTATATTATATAAAATCTAAAAGGACAGCAACAAACTATTTCGTTTTTTTATTTTTTAACGCGTCGAGGGTTTTCATGACTTCTGCGAATTGGGGTTCTTTTCCTGAGTTCGTTGGGCGGTAATATTTTCGGCTTTTTAGGTTGTCGGGGAGGCATTGCATATCCGCGACCTTATTTTTTAAGTCGTGCGCGTATTGATAGCCAGCGCCGTAGCCCGTTTTTTTCATTAACTTCGTCGGCGCGTTTCGAATATTCATAGGAACAGGCAAGTTCGGCATTTTTCGGCAATCGTCCATCGCCTCATTATAGGCGACGTAAACCGCGTTAGATTTCGGAGCGAGCGATAAATAAACGACGGCATGCGCTAAATGAACGCCGCATTCGGGCATGCCAAGTTTATGGCAAGCGTCGAAGCAAGCGTTCGCGATGAGCAGTGCGTTCGAATCCGCGAGCCCAACGTCCTCGCTCGCGAACCGCACCAAACGGCGCGCGATATAAAGCGGGTCCTCGCCGCCGTCAAGCATCCGCGCGAGCCAATAAACCGCGGCTTGCGGGTCGCTGTTGCGCATACTTTTGTGGATTGCGGAGATTATGTTGAAGTGTTCCTCGCCATTTTTGTCGAAGAGGGCGATTTTGCGGTTGGTTATTTGCTCGATTATTTCCTCGTCTACGGTAAGTTTCGAGTTTTTAATAACGCCAGAGCCCAAAACCATCTCTAAAATATTTATCGCCATTCGTCCGTCGCCGTTCGAAAACTCCGCGATTTTAAGCAGTAAATCCTCGGCGATTTTAACTTTTATTTTCTCGTCTTCTTCGTATCGCTTAATCCCGCGCCGCAATAGAACAAGAATATTTTCTGCCGTTAACGCCTTTAAAATGAAAACCCGACAACGCGATAAAAGCGCTCCGACGACCTCAAAACTCGGGTTTTCGGTCGTTGCGCCTATAAGAGTTATCGCGCCGCTTTCGACGTAAGGAAGGAACGCATCTTGCTGGCTCTTATTAAACCTATGAATTTCGTCTACAAAAACGACGGTTTTGCGCTTAAAAAGGCTGTTTTGCTCGGCCTGCGCCATAACTTCTTTAACTTCTTTTATGCCGGTTTTAACCGCGGAGAAGGTTATAAAGTTGGCTTTTGTAGTCCTCGCGATAATTTTCGCGAGCGTTGTTTTCCCGACCCCCGCGGGTCCCCAAAAAATAAGGCTGGGGAGGTTATCGCTATCAATTAACTTTCTAAGTATCGCGTTTTCGCCAACGATTTGCTCTTGCCCAACAAATTCATCGAGCGTTTTCGGGCGTATCTTCGACGCTAAAGGTTCGCCATATGCGTTCATTGGGTTATTATAACACGATTTTTCGACCGCGTAAAGATTAAAAAAGCCCCAAAAAATAGCGCGCACCAAAACAAAAAAACGCCAGCGAGTCGCCGACGGTTTTTATTTGTTTTAATTTCTTAGTTCGGGATGCAAAGTTGTTGCCCGATTTGGAGGCGGTCGCTAGTTATGCCACTCGCGGCTTTTATCGCGTTGACCGTTGTTCCGTAGCGGTTCGCGAGCGCCCAAAGCGTATCACCCGCCTTAACCGTATAAGGAGTGCAGCCCGTTCCGCCGCCGCTTGGGATACAAAGTTGTTGCCCGATTTGAAGGTTGTCGCTAGTTATTCCGCTCGCGGCTTTGATTGCGGCAACCGTTGTTCCGTAGCGTTCCGCGAGTTTCCAAAGCGTATCGCCGGCCTTAACCGTGTATGGTGTGCAATCTGGGGTTGGCTCTGGGCTTGGAGTTGGCTCGTCGCCGGTACAAGGCGCGGGCTCTTCGACGGATTCGAGGAGGTAAGTCCAAGTTTTAGGCCCGACGATGCCGTCGGCGGTTAGCCCAAACGCATATTGGAAGGACTTAACCGCGCGTTCCGTTTGGCTGCCGAACTTCCCGTCGACTTCGCCGATATAATAGCCGAGTTTGCGCAAGATTTCTTGCACTTCCGTAACGTAAGCGCCAGTCGAGCCGAACTTTAAGGTTGGGCGCGAGTATGCTTGCGGAGTTGGGGTTACTCTAACGCGCTCTTTGCTCGCGGCTAGGACGCTTTCGGGCGTGTTTCTTTGAAGTCCAGCAACAGCAGTATAAGCGAGCGAGATTTTCCACCAAGTGCTTTTGCCGACGACGCCGTCTTGCGTTAGGCCAAACGCTTTTTGGAAAGCTTTAACGGCTTGTTCCGTCGCGTCGTCAAAATAGCCGTTTAGGGTCGGGATTTTTGGGATAGCGGGGTAATTCGTTCTAATAACGTTAAGCATTCTTTGCATATGTAAAATCTCGCCCGAGCAATCGCCTTTTCGCATCGCAACGCCCGGATATGAACTAGGCAAACTATCAACAACAGGCGCGGTTTTGATTGTTATATCATCCCCGTAATAATATTTTAGTATTTGGTCGCAAGTATAACCGCGAATCGCGAGCTCTTGCGAACCCCATTGGCTCATTATGCCGGGCGTCGTTGTGTCGGAGCGGTATTGGGCGAGATAAGGTTGCGGAACGTTGCCTTTTACTATGTATTGGTTAAAGAGTTCGTCGACCATGTCGTTAATGGTTTTATAAATCGTTGCGCCCGGAATATATTTATGGTCGGTGTTCGTATCGCTCGTTATCGTGAAATTATAGCCTTTACTTGGATACCATTCCGTATAGATGCGGTTAAGCGTAAACGAAATTATCGCGCGGATGTTCGCGCAAAGGGCAGCAGGCTTCCAAGTCGAATAAATCTCATTGCTCGCAACATTTTTTATGTATTCGGTAAACAAAACGCGGTAGTTCGCGGCGGAGGAGTTTGTCGCCGCGCCGTCATGCACGATTATATAAGAAGGGATAACAACGTTTTCTAAAACGCGCGGATCGGCTTTAAGCGGGTTTTCGGTCGGCTTGTTTTCGTCGCAACAAACTTCGAGAACCGGCAGGCGGACGTCATTCTCTTTGCCTTTCGTTTCTCCCGAGGTTAGCATAGCGATGTCTTGGATTGCCGTTTCGCCGGAAAAAATGCGGACGTTTTCGACGGTCGAGTCCGCGTAGCCCGATTTTTTTGCGCGTATTGTATAGAGCCCGAACGGCAACGCGGAACTTTGCGTTTGTGAAAGTTCGCGGTTTGGCGCGCTTAAAACTATGCCGTCGGCGTTTCCACTTTCGTCAGTTGTTCCGCTCCAAACACTCCGCCCGTTCGCGTTAAAGACCTCAATTCTAACGCCCGAGAGCGGCGCGCCGATGTTTCCTCCTGTTGTTGTTTTTATGTTTAAATTTCCTGTTTCCATGAGATTTTTATATGACCGCGAAATTATTGTGTGAAAAACCCCCGAGCGCGTCGAGGGTTCTTATCGAATTTTTTAAGTAAGGGTGATTTGTTATCTGCGTTTGCGGATAAAGAGGAAGTATGCGCCGGTTCCTATGCCAGCCGCGCCAACTACGCCGAGAACAATCCAAAGCCAAAGTAAGTTGTTTGCTGCCGCGCGTTTAACGCTTTCCCAAAGGTCGCTAACTTCGGCGGTTTTATCCGCGTCGAAAGTCTTCATAGGCGCGCAATATTCTAGAACTTCGCTAGGAGTGAAAACGGTATCTAAATACATTTGCATTTGTTCTTCGCTGTCGTAATCTTCAACGTCGCCCCACCAATCTTCGGTTTTCATTAAGTCAACCGCCGCCGTAACTGCGCTCTCGCAACCAACATAGTCCATGTTTGCGGCTGCGTTATCAACGTCAAGCATAAAGTTGATGAATTTATGAGCGGCGTCGATGTTTTCGTTATAGTTCGGGCAATCTGGGATAACAAAGTTATCAATCCAAACATTGCTGCCTTCGGTTGGAACATAATATTCAAGGTCGGAGTTATCCGCCATAGCGATGCCCGCGTCGCAAGACCAATAGAGGCCCATGTATTTTTTGCCGGCTCCGGTTATAAGATCGTTTTTGCCTGCGTCAGTTTCGTAGTCGGGCGCGGTAACCTCAATTTGGTCCATGAGAACCGCTCTTGCGATATCAAGAGAGAAAGCGTCTTCCGCGTTTAAAACTTTCGAGAGTAAGGCTTGATATTCGGCGTCATAGTCGTTGGTTTGGTCGCTATCGTCGAGCTTAGCCGCGTTTAACAGCGCGCCGCGATTCGCATAAAGCATTGCAATCGCAACGCTATCCCTAGGCGCGTCTTTCATCGTGATTTTGCCTTTATATTTCTCGTTCCAAAGAACAGCCCAGCCTTGTTCCTCGATATCGGCTTTAAGGTTCTCATCGAGAGTTGGGTTATACATAATCCCCATTGTTCCATACATATAAGGAACGCTATGGGCGTTATTTTCGTCGTATGCTTCCATATATTCTAAAACTTTCGGGTTTAGGTTTGATTTTGCAGTTCCTGCATTGGTGAGTTCGCTCCAAGTAATAGGGTGCGCGAGATTTTCTTGAACCATTTTGCCGACCATATAGTCGCTAGGGATAACGAGGTCGAATTTCCCGCCGTTTTTAATTGCGTTATACATTGTTTCGTTTGTATCCCAAGTTGAATATTCAACAGTTATGCCGGGGTTTGCCGCCTCGAAAAGCGCAACCATATCCGCGTACTCGTCTTCTTGTCCGAGCGCCATATAGTCCTCAACATTATAAATGATGAGTTTGTTTGGGTTTGTTGCCGCCACTGCGTCAACCTTATTTGCGCCGAGATTTTTAAATGGCGCGAAGAGCGAAACTGCCGATGCAGTTAGGGCAACTGCGCCGAGGGCTATTCCGCTTAGTAATTTTTTTGTTTTCATTTTTTCTCCTTTTTAATTATTGTCAACATGTTATTAAAAACTAAATCTTTTCAGTTTGCAAATTATTTTTTCGCTTCTTTTTCGGCTTTATATTTATCGCGATTAAAACTATAAAGACGACTAGCATAATTATTGCCGTTAAGGCTCGAAATTGTGGCGGAACGCCGCGTTTTGTTGAGGAATAGACGATTGTACTTATCGTTTGAACCGAGCCGAAGTTGTTGTTATATTGGGTTATAACGAAGTCGTCGAGCGATAGCGTAAAGCCTAAGAGGAACGCGGTGAGCATTGCGGGAATTATTTGCGGCAAGATTACGTGGGTAAATGCGTAGAAGGGTTTTGCGCCTAAATCCGTCGCCGCGTCATAGAGGTTCTCGTCGAGTTGGCGCATTCGCGGCATAATCGTTAGGATTATAAACGGCAACGAGATTAGAACATGCGCGATTATAAGCGTTATATACCCGATTTCAACCGCTGATTTTATCGAGAAGACCCCAAGCGCAACGAACGAGAGCATCAACGCGAAGGAAGTCACTATATCCGCGTTTATAACGGGAATTTGGTTCATGTTCATGAGGAGGTTGCGCGATTTTTGTTTCATCGCTTGGATTCCAGTGCAAGCCAACGTTCCTATTATTGTTGCGATAAGCGACGAGATTATTGCGATTAAAACCGTGTTGCCGACCGCTGTCATTATGGCTTCGTTCGCAAAAAGCGATTTATAAAGCCCGAAGCCGAATTTAAAATCCTTAAACGCGTCGAAAGTTATTGTTCTGCCTGCCTCGCTAAACGAAAAGACAACCAGAACCATTATGGGCAAGTATAATAGGAGCAAAACGAAGAAGATAAAGAGCCTAGAGAAGATTTTTTTAACCATTTTACCAAAGCCCTCCTCGTTGGTTTCCTATCTTACTCAAACGGTTTGTTGCCATAACTGACATCGCGACGACGAGTAACAAAATTATCGCGATAACCGAACCGCGCCCGTATTTGCCAAAACTCGCGTTAAAAACGTCGTTGAGTTGTTGCCCAATCATATAGGTTTTCGAACTACCGAGATATTCGCTTAAATAGTAAGTTGAAACCGCAGGCGTAAAGACCATTAAAAATCCGCTGATAACGCCGGGTATTGAGAGGGGAAGCGTTACGGAAGCGAAAGTTTGCGATGGGCTCGCGCCAAGGTCGGCGGAAGCCTCGCGATATTTCGAACTAACGTTTTTAAGGACGGTATAAATCGGCATAATCATAAACGGCAAGAAATCGAGGACAAGCCCGATGATGAGCGTTCCCATGCCGGTTTGAAGGTTAGAGCCGAGAACCGCGTAAAGGAGTTGTTTCGTCGCGAACGCGCGCAAGAGCCCGTTGACCCACATCGGCGCGATAAGTAGCATTAAGATTATTGGCGCGGATTTTGCTTTCGATTGCGCTAGGATATAAGCGACAGGATAACCCAGCGCGATACAAATAACAGCCGTTATAAGCGCGATTATTATCGAGTTTAATAGGATTTGCAGCGAGCCGTCGGTGAAAAAGTTTTTAACATATTCAAACGAAAAGCCGTCGCCCGAGAAAAACGCGAAATAAAATAATAAAAGCAGCGGGAACAAAACGAACATTATTAAAAAAACAACAAACGGAATCGCAAAAAAGATTCGCGCGCGGTTATTCGTCTTCATCGGCGTCGTCCTCTTTTTGCGGAACAGGGGATAGCGTTATATTTTCGGGTTTAATTAGGATGCCGACGCGGTCGTTGTCGTCCCATTCGTCGGGCGTATCGACAACAAGGGCGGTATCGTTATCCATCCAAACTTTAACTTGATAATAAGTCCCCTTATAAATCGACGAGGCGATATTTCCGCCGACGATTCCGTTTTCCTCGTCGTCGGTAAGTTCAACCGCGCTGAATTCGATTTTCGCGATAACCTCGTCGCCGTTTTCAAACCCGTTAAGGTTCGCGACAGTAAATTCCTTTCCGCCGATTAAAACGGAGTCCCCCGAAACGCTTGTCCGATATTCGTTTATAAGGCTTTCGCGCTCCATGATATGGATGCCGTTGGGTTCGATTTTTAAACCGATTTTCGCGCCGCTTTCGTAATCTTTATAACTCTTAACATAAAACTCATAGTTATTCGCGATAACGGTTAGGTCGTAATATGTTCCTTTAAAGACTGACGAGATAACTTCGCCCGAAAGTTGCGCGCCCGTATCCGTTATTTCAATATCCTCGGGGCGAATAACGACGTCAACTGGCTCGTTTTTATCGAAACCCTTATCAACACAAACAAACTCGCGGTCGAGAAACTTAACGCGTAAATCTGCGAGCATTTTCCCGGGGATAATGTTGCTCTCGCCAACGAAATCCGCAACATACGCGTTTACGGGCTCGTCATAAATTTGTTTAGGGGAGCCGACTTGTTGGACGACGCCGTCGCGCATAACGACGATAACGTCGCTCATGGTAAGCGCCTCTTCTTGGTCGTGGGTTACATAAATAAAGGTTATGCCGAGTTCGCGGTGCATTCGACGAAGTTCGGCTTGCATCTCTTTTCGCATTTTAAGGTCGAGCGCGCCGAGCGGTTCGTCAAGCAAGAGAACTCGCGGCTCGTTAACAAGCGCTCGGGCGATTGCGATGCGTTGTTGTTGCCCGCCCGAAAGGCTTTCGACGTCGCGGTGTCCATAATCCGCAAGATTAACTAATTTAAGCGCGTCGTTAACTTTTTGTTTAATCTCGGCGTTTGTTAAAAGGCGCGTTTCCATATTTTTATATTTCTTTGTTGCGCGTTCGGCGTCGGTTGTCGGTATTCTTTTTAACTTTAAGCCGAAAGCGATATTGTTAAAAACGTTAAGATGAGGAAAAAGTGCGTATTTTTGGAAAACAGTATTTATATTGCGTTTATAAGGTGGAACGGCGGTTATGTCCTTGCCCTCGATGAGGATTGTTCCCGAAGTCGGCGTTTCGAAACCCGCGATCATGCGAAGTATCGTCGTTTTCCCGCAACCCGAAGGCCCTAAGAGAGTCACGAAATCGCCTTTTCGAATTGATAAATTAACGTTATCAACAACAGTTTCCTTATCGAAAACCTTAACTAGATTTTTAAGTTCAATAATTTTTTCTAAGCCTTTTTTGCTATTCGAATTTGCGCCGCGAATTTGCGTAATTGTTGCTTCTTTCATAAGTTGCCCCATGGAACTATTGATTAACTCCTGAATAATTTTGTACGGTGCCTTTTTTGTCCATTTCCGCGTCTTTTTCGGTTATTTAGCGTGGCTAAACCGCCCTCAAAATCCGCAAAAATGACCTAAAAAATTCACTCGCCCAAAATCATCATTAGTTAATCAATAGTTCCCGCCTTTTTACAAAAACTTAAATAACCTTGGATTGTTCCGTCGATTGTGCCTTTTCCAAATAAATGGATTGTTCCTTTTGTTGTTCCTTCCCCTGTTTTTTTAGTGCGTAATGTTAAAACTTTTCGGCGGGTTTGTCAATATTTTTTTGAAAAAAGGGGCTAACGAAAACGCCCCGCTTTATTGTTTATTAAAGAACGATAAAATCTTACGATATGTTTCCTCGTAAGATAAGTTAGTTGGCAGTTTATCAAATATTTTTACTTCTTCCATTTCGCTATTAGGTGGCAAACTGTCTATTAAATCTATTTCCGCGAAGAAAGCCTCGCCATACTTTGTAAATTTATCGGTTGTATGAACAAAATAACATATATGTCTTATTGTTTTTACTGTCGCGCCTATTTCCTCGTAAAGTTCTCTAATCGCCGCTTGTGTGGCGGTTTCGCCAGTCTCTATATGCCCGCCACTAAATTCCCAAGTATCGCGAAATTTCTTTCGACACATAAGCCACTGATTTTTATATTTTGAAATAATTATTGCAACATCTAATTTTTTAGGACAATTCCTTAATATTTCGATTTTGTTCATTTATAACCCCAGCACTTGTTCATTATCTTGCGAGAGTTGTGCATATTTTGTTCGAAACATTGCCGCCGCTTCCGAATTCATAGGGTTAAGCCTATGCAACAACCGTTCATGTTGATCGGGATTTATATATGAACGATTTTTTGTGTTTTGCAATTGACGGTTATAATAATCCGTTGCTCGGGACGCTTGAGCGGCACTAACTTCATAATGACCTAACTCTACCAATTCAAAAGTATCGTCCCATACTCCCTGCTCAAAAGGATATTCCGCCAGTTGATTAAATATCGTATAATCTGATTGTTCGTATAATTGAGCGTTAACCTCTTTGCTTTGTGTTATGGCGTGTCGCAACTCAGGCGTTAGATTTTCTAAATCTTCGAGCTGTATCTGACCTTCGCCTATATAATTTTGTATAGTTCTTATGCCATAATATAGGGCAGTTTTATTCTCTTCTAATAAACATGCGCCCGAATAATCGCGTACGTTAATTAAAACGGCTCTATCTGCGGCTTTTGGATTTATTTCTTTTACAATATTGCATCGGACATCAAAGTCTTTATCAAGGAACGAATAACTAAAAATATCATTATATAGTTTGTTTTGTATCTCCGTAGGTGAATCAATATATAAGTTAGGAATATTATCGCGTTGGTAATTTCCCCATGTCGTAATGTCCCCATTATGAGAAATCAAGTAATCTAAACCTACGCTTCCATCGGGGTGTTCTACTTTCGAGAAATTACCGTGCTGGCTGTTTCGGAGGTCTTCATTAAATACATTCCGTGCCTTAACTAATATTGGGTTATTGGGGTCTTGTATATTTTGTTTTTGATTGGAATAAAAGAGTTTGGCTTCTTCAACTTGGATTTGCAAGCCGTTTTCGGTTTGTAGCATATAACAATTTTTGTTTTTATGTATGTCTTTTGGGTCTTCTTTATATCCAACATGACGCGCGTTTATTTTATTCATAATTTCTTGAACTGATTTATCATTCTGTAATGTGTGAATTTGCAATCTAAAATTTGGGGCATTATTAAACTGACCCTCAAAAGCCCTGATAATATTTTCAATACAACGCGCCCCAATTCTATCGACATGAAACTCATCTAGGCTAACCCTTAATACCAAATCTAAATTATCCCCGCGTTTTTGTTTCGCCGCATATATTTTTTGAAGCATCTTTGCACATTTCTCATTATTAGTCGCCCAATACCCACTTGTGACCAAAACAATTTTATCTGTTTTAGCTTGCTCAACGGTGCGGATTATGAAGTCGGGTTTTTCGAATGGTTCACCCCCGCCAGAAACCATTAAGTATCCATTATTGGAAGTATTTACAAAGTTAAGAAACTTTTGAAACCCCTCTTCTGACAGCTCTGTTGCCTCTGAAAATTCTGCTGATTTATTGGCTGTTGAACCATAAAAACATGATCGGCATCCAGCTCGGCATATTTTCGTAAAAAAAACAGCGATAGTGGATTTGCCCGTATACTTTTTTTGATTAGGCATAATAAAACGTTTTTGCAACTCTCGCAAGTATGATGTTGGGTTTTTATAGACATTTACTTCGCCCCGCTCTTTTATAAACTGCTCAACTATGGGCATTAGCTCGGCATATTTTTTCGGATATGAAATATTGGCAGGCATCTTATCAAATAATTTAATTTCGGCTATTTCGCTATCAGGCAAGTCCACTAACTCTTCTATATCCGCGGCGAACACGCCCGCTGTTTGATTTTCAGCATCGTGCGAATAATAACAAACAGGTTTTAAATTAAATTTCGTTGCGCCAGTCTCCTCATGTAATTCCCTCGTTGCGCAGTCATATATATTTTCGTTGGGCTCTAAACGTCCGCCGGGAACTTCCCAAGTCTGTTTTGTTTCTTGACGAACTAATACCCATTTACCTTTGTAGCGTGCGAATAATATTGAGGCAGTAATTCTATCGCTATCAAGTATGTCTGTAGTTATTTTCATATTAAAACAATACCATATTTAGGGTGCAGTTGCAACGCGAACATTATTTCAAAACAAATATGGCGTGCGGCACAAAAATTTAACCCCAAACATAAACTAAAATATTACATAAATAAAAACATAAAAAGGAGTTTTATAAAAATGGCAACAATAGTTTTAGACGCTGGGCACGGCGGCTATGATTACGGCGCGGTTAACGGCACGCGACAAGAGAAGGACGACAATTTAAGGATGACGCTTGCGGTTGGCGAGATTTTAAAAGCCAACGGGCAAAACGTCGTTTATACGCGCAGCGACGATACATACGTTAGCCTTGCGGACAGGGCGCGGATAAGCAACGCGGCGAAGCCGAGCCTTTTCGTTTCGTTCCATCGCAACGCGGCGACGAACGAGTCGGCGAACGGTTGGGAAAGTTATATCTCGCCGAGCGCAAGTTCGAAGAGTAAGCAAATGGCGGAAGTTATATATGACGCTGTCGCGCGCTCAGGCGTTTTCGCGTCGAACCGCGGGCTTAAAACGGCGAACTATTATGTTCTTTCGAGAACAAGCGCGCCGGCGACGCTCCTTGAACTCGGGTTTATAACAAACGACGCAGATAATGTGCGTTTTGACGAGAATTTCGATACTCTCGCGCAAACAATCGCTAACTCGATTATGACGGCTGTCGGCGCAACGCCCGGCCCAAGCCCAACGCCAACGCCACCTAGCGGAAACGCACGCATCCGCGAAGTTCAAAGCGTTTTAAACAGCGAATACGGGCAAAACTTAACCGTTGACGGGCTTTATGGCCCAGCAACATATAAAGCGATGATTCGCGCGCTGCAAATCCAACTCAACGAGAACGGCGCGAATCCGCAACTAAACGTTGACGGGATTTGGGGCCCAAAAACGAAAGCCGCAGTTCCGCTTGTGCGCCTAGGAGATCGCGGGAATATGGTTTGGCTTATCCAAGCCGCGCTGATTTTAAAGGGCTATGATATTGCGGCGGACGGCGTTTTCGGCTCGGCAACGCGAAACGCGCTAATAAACTTCCAATCGCGTTCGGGAATTTCCGCTGACGGCATCGCAGGACCAAACACTTTCGAAAAACTCTTCGCCTAAGTGGCGGATAACAAAAAGCGGGGCGGGGCTCATGGCAACCTCGCTTTTTTGTTGGGACTAATGTGTAAATATCCCGTCGTTTTGTATATAATATAGTAGTATCATTCAATATACCGCTTGACAGTTGTGTATTGTTGTGATACTATCAAGGTAAGCAATAAATAGTCTGCTATTCATTGCCCCTTTTAGGGGTTCGACCCCGTAAGCAGGAAACCCATCGCCTTAACGGATGGAATAAAAAGCAGGAAACCCTTAGCCATTAAAGTAAGGACTTAAAAAGCGGGAATACCTTAGCCTTTAAGTAGGGACTTAAAAAAACGAAAGTAGGGGGCGACCTCTACTTTTGTTTTAAGGAGCGATACGAATGGTAAAATTAGTAACGATTGACGAAAAATATATCAAATATCTATCTAAATTTGATAGCCGCGTTGCGGTGAACAAAAATCAAAAACGACCATATATCGGCGTGTTGTTTGAAGTTCGCGGGCATCCGTATTATGCGCCACTCTCAAGCCCAAAACCTAAACACACGACTATGCGCAACACAGAGGACTTCATGCGCATCGCTGGCGGCAAGTATGGTGCGATAAATTTTAACAACATGATTCCCGTGGTTCTTCCTGCGATACACGAGATTGATATTTCGGCGGCAACACCTATTGGTTATAAGATGGTTTTAATACATCAAATAGAGTTTTTTAATGAGAAAGAAACCGAAATTATTAATAAGGCGACGAAATTATATAAAAACTATAAGAGTGGCAAAATCAGAAAGGAAGTAAAAGACCGTTGTTGCAACTTTTTCGTCCTAGAAAAGAAAATCGGCAAATACGACCCAAATTATTTACCTAAACCCAAAGTTTGAAACTCTTCGCGTAAGTGGCGGATAACAAAAAGCGGGGTGGGCAGAGAGCAGCCCCGCTGTTTCTTTAAGAAACTTTTTTCGGGTTAGATATTGACTTTTTGGGGTTTTTATAGTAATGTACTTACATCAAATATTGAAAGGGAAGTGCATTAATATGATTATAGATGGAACACTAATACAAAAGGAAATCGATGAGATTATTAAAGATGCCCCGGATGCGGGTTTTTCTTGTAATGTGCATTGCTATACGGAAATGGTGGGTGGTCGCCCTGAACCTAGTAGTAAAAAAACACTATTGGGTATGATTTGTTTAGGGCGCAGGGCTATTAAAGAACAAGAGGCAAAGATAGAAGGATGTCCAGATCGAGTAGACGATAAAATTTGTAGGCAGAATATTACTTTTATGAAACGAGCAAACGTTGAGGAGCGTGCAGCAAGCCGCTTGCGAGGGCAAATCGAAAGAACTTAAATATAGTTAAAGTCTTTAAACCCTAAAAAACACCGCGAAGGTGTTTTTTAGGGTTTGACACTTAAGCGGTCTTTGCGTTTTAAATGTTTAACTCACTATTTATAAAATAGGAAAAAAGTGGGGTGGGGAGGGGTAGATTACCGCCCCTCGAAGACTATCCCGCGCGTGCCGGGGCCGGAGTGCGCGCCGACGACGGGGCCAATCCAACTCGAAACGACTAAGTGTTGCTTTTCGGCGGGAACGGCGGCGGAGATTTTTTCGAGGAAGATTTTAGAATCGATTGTATCGCTGTTTTCGATTATATAAATCGGCATCTCGCTATTTTCGTTCCAATTTTCTTTAAAAAAGTTAACTAAATATTCGATGCTGCGTTTCGTTCCTTGGCATTTATCTTTTTTCGTGAGTTTTCCTTCCGCATCAACCATTAAAACCGGCTTAAAATTTAAAATTCCGCCAACGAACGCTGTCGCCGCGCTGATTCTTCCGCCGCGTTTTAAATAACCGAGGTCATCGACAACGAAAATTGTTTGGATTTTGTGCTTCGTTTCCTCGATAAACTTAACGATTTCCTCGGGCGTTTTCCCGTTTTTAAGCATAACGCCAGCCTCGCGCGCGAGAATGCCTGCGCCGAGCGAGATATTTAAAGTATCGACATAATGAACCGTTCGGTCGGGGAATTCTTCTTTTAACTCTTTAAGCGCGATTTTTAGGCTCTCGAAGGTTGCGGAAAGTCCGCTCGAAAACGCAACATAAAGAATATCCTGTCCGTTTTTAAGGAACGGGCTGAACGTATCTTTATAGTCCTGAACGTTTATCGCTGCCGTCGAAACCTTTTTATGCTCGCGCACCGCCTTATAGAACGCGTCGAAACGCGGCTCTTTTTCGTAGTTTATAATATATTCCTCGCCGTCGATATAAACCGGCATGTTTAGGATATGGATATCAAATTCCTTTATATCGCTAAGCCTTAAATCGCTGTCCGTATCGCTAAAAAGTACGATTTTTTTATCGTTTTTTATTTCTTTTGTTTTTGCCATACTAAAAAATAACTCTCGTTTACGATTAAATCAAGCGAAATGCTAACTCTTCATTCTCTTTGACTTTTAATTAAAATAAATTATAATAAGGTTAGTTGCGAAATAGACAACACCTAACAAGCCAAATTTCTATTTTAATTGGCGAAGTTAAAGTCTATATGGCAAAAGGAGAATAAAATGGAAACTAACAAAATTATTTGTGGCGATTGCTTTGAGGAATTAAAAAAGATACCAGACGAGAGTATAGATTTAATTTTTGCCGACCCACCGTATTGGATGCGTGTTGAGGGCGTATTAAACCGACCGACAGGCACGGAATATGACGGCTGTGATGACGCTTGGGATAATCAATTCCAATCGCTTGACGATTATAAGGACTTCACAAAGAAATATTTGACCGAGTGTAAACGCATATTGAAACCTAACGGCTCGCTTTGGGTTATTGGTGGTATGCAATGTATTTACACGATTGGGGCGATTATGCAAGATTTGGGCTTATGGTTCATTAACGATGTTGTGTGGTGGAAAGCAAACCCAACACCCAATTTCAAAGGCACACGACTTAACAACGCTCACGAAACGATTATATGGGCAACAAAAGGTAAATCGGCACGCTATACATTTAATTACAAGACCGCAAAAGAATTGAACACAGACACGGTATGGACAAAAGAATTTGCACAAGGCATACGCAAACAAATGGGGTCGGTGTGGCGAATTGCCGTATGTCAGGGCGAACAAAGATTAAAAAACAAGAACGGCGAGAAATTGCATAACACACAAAAGCCAGAGGACATTTTATATCGCATTGTTGCAATTAACTCTAAAATCGGCGATGTGGTGCTTGACCCTTTTGGTGGAACGATGACAACTTGTGCTGTTGCAAAGCGTATGGGGCGTAAATTCATAGGCATAGACAGCAATAAAGAGTATTGCGAGTATGGACAAAAGCGTGTTGATAGCGTTAAAGAAACTCTCGGCGACATTGAAAACGCAATATTTGACGATAAGCCGCCAAAGGTTACTTTCACTGAAATGATTGAGGCAAATTTCTTTAAAGAAGGCGAATATTTATACTATGATAAAAAACCGTATGGAAATTTACTTTTAGATGGTAAAATGTATAGAACCGATATGACCACTATGGACATTCATACCGCTATTGCGAAAGTTAAAAACGCAAAAGCGGATAGATTGAATGGCTGGGATTATTGGCAAGTCAAGCGAGAGGATAAATTCGTTCCAATCGATGACATAAGACAAAAATACATAAAGGAGATTAAAAACTGTGGATAATATCCAAAAAATTTTAACCGACGCCATTCAAAGCCTTATTGATAATTCGTTAAAGGAAAGCAAGATTGAACATTTACAAAAGAAACACGATGTAAAGGTGCATTTTATTCCGTATCGTTATCGTGTGTTTAATGGTTTGCTGCAATCTATGAACATTCAATTTGGAAACTTTATCGAAAAAGCTATGCACGAGATTTTAAAGGGTAATTCTAAACTCGAAATTATAACGAAATATTCAGGCGTTAAGAGTAATAAGTTCTACCTTAGCCGTGCAAGCGAAACTTTAATTGATAACTACATAACAGATTGTCAAATAAATAATTACAGCGAGCAACAACTTTTAAGTGCGTATTCAAGTCTTGTCCAACAAATCGGGGTAAATGAGCGAAACGATAAATTGCCTGTGGTAGAGTTCAAACACGATATAGATGTTTTATTCCGCGAGAAAGCAACGGGCGTTTACTATTATACTGAGATCAAATACAACGATGACCACGATACGGGCAAGTTTGTAGATATTAACCGCAAATTGTTAAAGACTTATGCGTATCTTGTGCGTGAGTTTGGGGCAAATGCAGTTAAACCAATTCTCTTTTATTTTACCAACAAGAAAATGAAAGGCAATATCTATATTCCTGAAAACGAAGTTATCTATCGTGGCGAGCGTTTCTTCGACCGTTTTACCAATATCAAATACGAAGATGTAGACGGCTATATGCGAAACATAAGCGAAGACGAAAAGACCAAAAAGATATTCGACGATTTATATACTAAAATTGTTAGGTCATAAAACAAAAAGCAGTGAAACAAAGCTCACTGCTTTTAAATTTGAATTGCTTACTCCTCGCCGCCGACCGCCTCGACGTCGAGTTTACCGCCGGCGATTGTTTGTTTAACTTTTGCGAGGATTTCTTCGCGCATTTTGTCGTCTTTTTCGAGGAGCGCTTTAACGGCTTCCTTACCTTGACCGATTTTTTCGTCGTTATAAGAGAACCAAGAGCCGCTCTTTTTAATAATGTCCGCCGCAATCGCAAGGTCTAGGATACAGCCCTCGTTCGAGATGCCTTTACCGAACATAATCTCGAATTCCGCAACCTTAAACGGCGGCGCGAGTTTGTTTTTCGCAACTTTAACCTTCGTGCGGTTGCCGAGGAATTCGTCGCCTTGCTTAACGCTGCCTATGCGGCGAACGTCGAGCCTAATCGAGGAATAGAATTTAAGCGCCTTGCCGCCCGGCGTCGTTTCTGGCGATTGCCCGGGCATAAGCGCGCCAACCTTTTCGCGAAGTTGGTTTATAAAAATAAGCGCGGTTTGGGACTTATTTATAAGCGGCGTTAACTTGCGGAGGGCTTGGCTCATGAGGCGGGCTTGGAGTCCAATATGCGCGTCGCCGATATCGCCGTCAATCTCGGCTTTCGGGGTTAGGGCAGCGACGGAATCCACAACGATACAGTCAACGCAGCCGGATTCGACGAGTTTTTGAACGATATCGAGGGCTTGTTCGCCGCTGTCGGGTTGGGAGAGGATAAGTTCCTTAACGTTTACGCCAAGTTTTTCCGCATAAATCGGGTCGAGGGCGTGCTCGGCGTCGATAAACGCGCAAGTTATGCCCATTTTTTGCGCCTCAGCGATAACGTGGAGCGTGACCGTCGTTTTTCCGCTAGATTCAGGCCCGTAAATTTCCGTAACGCGCCCGCGTGGAATACCGCCGCAACCCAGCGCATAGTCGAGGGTTAAGCAGCCAGTCGGGATTGTTTGTATGTTTGATACGATGGGGCCGTCGCTCATTTTAATGATTGCGCCCTTTCCATAAACTTTTTCAATTTGCGCAAGCGCAGCCGCCAACGCCTTTTGTCTTTCGATTTCTGCCATAATAAACTATTATAAAGTTAACTAGCGATTTAAACAACTTGTTTTTTGAAAGAAAAAAGATTTTAGTGAATAAGTGAAAGAGTGAAGAGTGAAAAAGTTAAAAATCGCCCGATGGCGATTTTTGGCAGGGGCGGCTGGATTTGAACCAACGAATGCGACAGTCAAAGTGTCGTGCCTTACCGCTTGGCGACGCCCCTCTATAACGATAGTTATTGTATACTAAAAAAGTACGCTTGTAAATAACAAAATTTTGCGAGGGTTAACTACACTCAAACTTATAATTTATAGAGCCCCGCGAAATTAAGTCGCCGACTGTTAGGAATTTATAATTTTTTGCGCTCAGGTCTTTTAAAAGAAGTTCGAGCGCCTTTAAGGTGTTTTTGCCGTTTAAATGCATTAAAATAATATCGCCGTTTGTGATTTCTTTTTTAATTGACGAGTAAATGCTATGCGCGGAACGGCTTTGCCAATCATAACTATCGATATTCCATTTAATAGAGGTCAAATTTAACTCGTTTGCGCTTTTTAAAACCTTATCCTTATATTCTCCGTAAGGCGAGCGGAAAAGAGTTATCTTTTGGTTTGTCAGTTTTTCTAAAACGCTGACGGATTTAGTTAATTCCTCTTTAATTTTCTCGGGCGACATGAAGTTCAGTTGCTTATGGGTATAAGCATGGGACGCAATTTCGCCTCCGCGCGCGGCAATTTTTTTAACAAGTTCGGGGTTTTGCTCTGCCCATTCGCCAATCAAAAAGAACGTCGCCGCTGCATTATACTTATCAAGTATATTAAACAGCGCGTCGACTTGTTCGCCGTCGTCGCAACCGTCATCGAATGTTAGGGCAATTTCAAACGCGCCATCGTTTGGGTTAACGGAATAAACGGGCGCTACTACGGGGTTTACGACGGGGTTTGCGATAACCGCGCAAAGAAATAACCCGAGAAAAAATTCTTTCATTTTCCTATTATGTGTTTTGCTCTTTTTTTTATTTATAAAAGTGATGCCCCGAGAGCATCACTTTTTAATATAGACTTTATTTTTTTACCCGAGGTGCGTCGTTATCGAAGTTATCGCGAGGTAAAACGTTGCGCCGACGCCTGCGAGCGCTATCGGCAACGAAACCCAGCTAAGCCAATGGCGGTTGCAAATAAGCGACGCGAACGGCAAGAAGATTCCGTAAATAGCCGCCGCAAATGGCAAGATAAAACAAATTATAGAAGCGCAAAGGATAAGGATATTCCCGATTCCAATCATAATCGTAAACACGCCGAGATATGTAAAGGCGATTTTAACCAGCGCCACTCCCGCCCACATAGCAGGCCACGCGATACCCGCCGCGAGCACAGCCACAACCAGCGCGGTTATCGCGAACCCCTTATAGGTTTTCGCCCTTTCGGGTTCCTCAACTTTCATTCTAAGCGCTTGAACTATCGGGAAGTTGTTTATCCTGCGTGCGCGAACTCGATTTTCTTGGCGTCGTTTCAAACCTTTACTTACGGCATTTAAAAAACTCATATCTAACTATATAAAGTTAGTTTATAAGATGTCAAATAGAATACAAAAATTCTTGGAGGAAAATCCACGCGATATAAATTATGTATAGCCCGAGTAGCGCGAAACCTTGCCAACGTCGCCCTAATTTTTTCGAGAAACTCGTTGCGATAACCGCGCAAACTAATAATATGAGCGGCATGTCAAAAAACAAAACTTCGCGCGAAATCGCGAACCCGAGGCCTGTTAGCCCGCCGATTGCGCCGCAAAGCCCTAGAAGCAAGGTCATATTTATAATAGAAGAGCCTAAAATGTTGCCGACGCCGATGCCGCCTTGTTTTTTTCTTAGACAAGCGATTGCCGTTATGAGTTCCGGCAGTCCCGTTCCCAGCGAAATTAACGACAAACCGAGAAACGATTCGCTTATCGCGAGGAGATGCGAGATGCGTTCGCCGAAATAAACAATCGCCCAAGCGCCAAGGACGAGAAAGATTTGCCCTATTAAAAAGAATAGGATTATTTTATGTATTTCGCCCTTATTTTTCTTTTCTTTAATCGTTTCGGCGAAGTCCGCGGTTTTATTCGCTTGTTTTATCGAAAACGCGAGGTAAACGCCAAAACCAAACATTAAAACGAGCCCTTCGAGCCAAGAAATATTAAAGTTCGACGAAAATAGCGCGACGACCGCGAAAACCACGACGAAAAATAAAAGTTTCGTTTTATAACCGGCTCCGCTATTCTTTTTCGCCTCCGCTAAGAAATAAATCCCGAAAACCAGCGCCATATTAAAAATCAAACTGCCGAACGAGTTGCCGACCGCTAAGCCATGGTCGCCGCCAATCGCGCCAAACGCCGAAATAAATAATTCAGGCAGGCAAGTCGCGACGGAAACAAAGGTTGCGCCGATAAAAACGTCGTTAAGGCGGGTTATGTTTTTAAGCCGAATTGCCGTATCAACAAGCAAATTGCTCCCTTTTATGATAAAAAAGAACCCTAAAAAAAACAAAAGCGCGAAAAGAAAAAGCGTCATTATAACGATATATATGAGGGCGCGAAATTTTTCTTTACAAACTATTTTATAGGCAGCGCGGGAAATGCGCGAAAAAGCGCGTAAAAACTCGAAAAAGCGCGAAATTTTTCTTTACAAACTTATTTATAAATTGATAATTTAAAAGCGATGACTTCTTTCGGGGAAAAGGTTCGAAAGGCTTGGTTTAGCGTTCTCGCGCTGTTTGAATATAAGCGCGTAAAAATCGCTTGTATTCTTTTCGTTGCGCTTATAGCGGGCGGAATAACGCTACTCATAACGCTGAATAACTCGCAAGGCGACGTTGCGAGCGCGCAAAGCGACAAAACCGTTTATGAAACTATCCCGCCGTCTACGCCAAAGGCAGAAGCCCCGAAATTACCTGATAGATTCGTAAAAGACAGCGATTTCGACAAACCAATACAACTAAAAGTCGGCGACGAACCGCTCCAATCATATGAGTTTACGAATTTAACTAACAGCCAATTTATTGAATACGGCGTTAAAATAGCAATTTCAAATCCCTCTGTTTTAATCGCATATATAACGGAAGTAGGCGTTGCGAAAAAAGAGGCTTATGTTTTTGAGGCAATCGGCGTCGGCGCAACGGAGTTAACGCTTTCTTGCAAAACGCTAAAATCGAAAGATACTCCCGTTGTTTTAGTTTTTAATATAACCGTTATCGACGACGCGCCGACCGACCCAACCGAACCCGTTAACCCTACCCCAACCGACCCGACTAACCCGACCGACCCAAGCGACCCGACCGACCCCGACGAACAGGCCGACCCGACTGAACCGACTGATCCAATAACCCCAGACCCGATTGAACCAACTGAGTCCACTGACCCGACTGACCCGACTGACCCAACCCCACCAACCGAACCAACAACTCCTACGCCCGACCCAATAACCCACGAAAACGGGATACACGCAACGCTCGAAACCCTCACGAACGCCGTAAGGATAACCCTAACTTTTTATTACGACGACGAGTTAGTTGCTGTCGATTTTGGCGCGCCGACAGTTTCATGCGAAAGAGGCGACGTCAACATATCGCAAGATGACAACGAGTTTATTATTTCTTGGGTTGGCGATATCGGGGATTTCACGATTTGGTTCGAAATAGAGTATAACGGCGAAGTCTTTAAAGAACTTATTTGCGCCCATGATTTTAGTCTATAATCTCAATTAGTTTTGCGACGATAACCGTGCTGTCATCGCGCATAATCTTTCCGCTTCGATTAAGCCCTTCTTGCATAATAACGTCGGCGAGTTCTTGCGGCGTTCGAACTTTTAAATTATTTATAAAATTCGCGAGTTTAACGCGGTCGCCGGAAAAGGCTTCGTCAATTCCGTCGCTTGTTAAGACGACAAAATCGCCGTCCGCTAAAACCGCTTTCGTTATTTTCGGGCGAACTTCGTCGAGGACGCCAATCGGTAGACTCCCCGCCTCGATAATGTCGGTTTCAAGGTCGCGCTTTATAAAACCGTCCGCGCCGCCGACTTTAATAAAACTCGCCTCGCCTGTTGCGGAATTTAGGATACAAATATCAAGCGCGGAAAAGATTTCTTGCTTCGAAACGGTTAAAAGTTGGTTAACCGAACTCATGATAATCTCCGTCGGGAAACCCGCCTTATAAAAGTTTTCGAGGAGAGATAACGTTAGCGTACTCGCGCGATTCGCAAGTTCGCCTGCGCCCATTCCGTCGCAAACCGCCATTAACGATTGCTCGTTCGTAAGCCTTAAAAACGAAAAACTATCGCCGCAAGTCCTATTATATTCCTTCGCGACTTGCGCAACGCCGAAAATCAGTTTATAACGCGGCGAATTTTTAAGGGAAACAACGGAAAAGCCTGCCGTTTCCGCGTCGTCGATGCTGTCGACCTGCATCTTAACGCCGAGCGCCTTCGAGATAATCTTCGGGAGTGCCGCGTTTTTCGCGTCGCGCCGCCCGACTAAAACAGAAACAACGAACTCGCCTTTATTGTTTTTCGAAATTAAAACGTCGCTCGCAACGATATTAAAATAAAGCAGTTCGTCCTTAACGAAATCCGCCTTAACGGAATCATAAACAACGCTCCTCGAAATCTCGTCGGCGAACGACGCGCAAAGTTTGCTCGTCCCGTCGAGGAGGTTCGCCATTAAAATTTTCGAGCCGTCGAAACCGTTCGTTGCGACGATTTTATTTTTTATGCCCGCGATTTGTTTATTAAGATTTTGGGCGATTTTAAGGTGTTGTTGGCATTTAATCGTTAAAATATGCGGCATATCAAGCGCGGAAACGCTGCCGCCCTTCATTGCGCCGATTTTTGCGGTGTTTAGGATTGCGTCGGAAATTTCCTTGTCGTCTTTGGGTTCGCGCTTACAAAGATGCTTCGTTGGGCATTTATCGCAAACTTCTTGAAGGACGCAAGCCGTCGCGAGTTCGGCGCTCTCTTCCGCGGATAACGTTCCCTTAACGAGGTTGCGGTAAACGTTTTGCATCTCGCCGAAAACGTTGGATAGTTTATTAAGGCTTTCGCAAACGCCGGCGCGGTTTCGGTTGATTGTATTTTTACTAATCGCGAACCCCGCGAGGCGGCTTCCGTCAAAATCCAAAAACGCCCAAACCTTTTTCGGCAAAGATAAGAATAACGCCGAACCCAAAACAATCGGCAGCAGCGACAAGACATCATAATTAAAGAACGCATCGAAATAAAACCCGAAAACCAAGTCCGCTAAAAATATCGCGATGATACTCATAATCGGCAACTTTGATTTAAATACGCTCGAAACTATCGCATAAACCGCATAAATCGCGACATAATTTAGGTTCTGCGTCGCGAACGCTTGCCCGAGCCCAATGCAAATGAGTAAAATAACCGTTTGTTTTATGTCGAAATAATAAATCCCGACGAGCGCGACGAAAACCGCGACGAGTTTAACAACCGAAAACTCAAACGAATTTAACGCCGAGAACCCGATTGATAGCACGACAATAACAGCGAAAAGCGAAATAATTTGGTCTGGCGTCCAAGGTATTTTGGCTTTTTTTGTTTTAAGCGCACCGAGGACGGAAATTACCGCGAATAAGAAGATAAGTCCGATTATAACGGTGGTAAGCGTTTTATAAATTGCGCCGTCTATTTCGAAAAACAAAAACCCTGCGTTAGAAAATATATAAAATAAACTTAAAAGAGCGTTTTTTATCGAATCTAAATTTTTCTTGCGCTTTAATTTCGCGGATAAAATCTTTTCGGTTAAAACATAAAGCATGAAAACCGCGACTGCTAACCCGTTCGCGATTAAACTCTCGCGCGAAACGCCAGCGAGAAGCGATGCGCCGAAAAAAAGAACCGCCGCCGCAATCGGGTTATTCTTAATAATTCGCGCCCCGAATAAAAACGCAAGCGCAAACGGCGCGACGCCCTCCGAAATCTCGGTTATCGCTAAAACGCAAAAAACCGCCGCTAAAATAAAATACCTAAAAAATATCTTCAAAACGCGCAAAAAACGCTCTTTTTTTGTCATAGATAACTATCCGTCTTTCCCTAGCCGAACTTTTGCCTATTTTTGTCGAAAAATCGAGGGTTTTGTCTGGGCAATTCGTTTGCCAAAGGGTTTACGTTTTGGATATAATGAAGACATATGAAGAAAGCTACGATTAAAGACATTTTCGAACTTAAAGGAAAGCGCGTTTTCCTGCGCGCAGACCTAAACGTTCCGCTAACCGAGGGCGGCGAAATCGCTGACGCAACTCGAATAACGGAAAGTTTATATACAATCAGGTTTTGCCTCGATAGGGGCGCGCGCGTTATCTTAGCGAGCCATCTAGGGCGACCAGATGGGCAACCCAACCCGAAATTTTCGCTCTTGCCCGTTTACAACTATCTAAAAAAGACGCTAAAAGACCATAAAATTTTCTTCGCGTATGATTGCGTCGGCGCGGAAGTTAAGAAACAAGCCGCTGAGCTTAACGACGGCGAACTTTTACTCCTCGAAAACTTGCGCTTCCATAAAGAAGAAGAGGCTAACGACGAAAAGTTTGCGAAAGAACTCGCCTCGCTCGCTGACGTTTTCGTAAATGATGCGTTCGGGGCTGCTCACCGCGCGCACGCGTCAACGGCAACAATCGCGAAGTTTTTGCCTGCCGTTTCGGGTTTTTTAATGGAAAAAGAACTAAAAATCTTGGGCGAAGCGATAACGACGCCGAAAAAACCGTTAACCTTAATCTTAGGCGGGAAAAAAGTCGCGGATAAACTCGGCGTTATCGAGAATTTATTAAACCTCGCGGATAATATTTTAATCGGCGGCGGCATGGCGTTTACCTTTATAAAAGCCCAAGGCGGCGAGGTCGGCGGGAGCATCGTTGACGAATCTAAACTCGAATATTGCCGAGATGTTCTTTTAAAAGCAAAAACGGCTGGAACAAAAATTTCGTTGTCTGTCGATACGGTTGTAGCCGATGAAATAGCCGACGACGCAAAAACGCAAATTCTTCCAATCGATAAAATCCCGAGCGATTTAATGGGGCTTGATATCGGGCCAAAAACAATCGAAAACTTCAAAAAAATCATAAAAGGCAGCGGGACAATAATCATGAACGGGCCTGTCGGGGTTTTCGATAGCGCGCCTTTCGAGAATGGGACACGCGAAATCGTTACTGCGGTTGCGGATTCGGGCGCGATTTCCATCGCTTGCGGAGGGGACTCGGCGTTTGCGGTTGTTAAATTCGGAGCAGGCGAAAAGTTTACGCATATTTCAACCGGCGGCGGCGCGAGCCTCGAATTTATCGAAGGCAAGAAGTTGCCGGGCGTTGAAAGCCTCATGAACGAAAAAGGCGCAATAACTATTGGGAAAACACCGCTTATGAACGAAAAAGGAGCGATAAAATTATGAGAAAAATAACCTTTGTGGGCTGTTGGAAAAGCAACAAAACGATAAAAGAAGTCGGCGAATATATGAAGAGTTTCGCGAACTTAGCGACGCAATTTAAAAGTACGGTGGATGTTGTGCTTTGTCCTGCGGCTTGTTATTTCGATAGGGTTAACTTAAAACTTCCTATAAACGTTAAACTCGGCGCGCAAAACGTTTCAATAAAAACCGGCTCGGCGACGGAAACAGGAGCCATTAACGCCGCAACGCTCAAGCAATTCGCGATAACGCATTGCGTAGTTGGGCATAGTGACCAGCGCGCAATCGGCGAGACAAATGAACAAATAAATAAAAAAATAAAACAACTCCAAGAAAACCGTATCGTTCCTATAATTTGTTTCGGCGAAAGTCGGAGCGAATATGACGCGGGGCTCTCGATGGACGCGATTAGAAAACAACTCGACATTTGTTTCGACGGCGTTAGTGATTTCGAGCATATAATCCTTTGTTATCAACCCGTTTGGGCGCTAGGGACGGGACTTTTCGCAACTTATGAATGGTGCGAGCAAGTTTCCGAGTTTTGCCGAAAACATCTGGCGACGATGAGCCGAAATCCACTAGCTAGCCAAATAACTTTAATTTACGGCGGCGGCGTTTCGCCACAAAACGTTAAGGGCTATCTCGAAGTTCCAAACATCGACGGCGTTTTTGTCGCGGGCGCAAGCCTAAACCCCGCGGACTTTGCGCAAGTTATAAATACCGAGTTTAAAAAACACCTCCCAGAAGTTAAGGCGGAGTAAAGCGGAGCTAAGATGCAAAAAACTGTTCTTTGTATACTCGACGGGCTAGGCGAACGAGCGGCCGAGAACGGAAACGCGGTTAAAATCGCGGGCATGCCGAACTATTTCGGCGCGATTTCGCGTTATCCTTCGGCGCTAATTAACGCGAGCGGAACGGAAGTCGGGCTTTCGAGCGACAAGGACATGGGCAACAGCGAGGTTGGGCATAACGCAATAGGCGCTGGGCGAACGATCGAACAAGGGCTCGCTCTTATAAATAATGCGTTCGCCGACGGGAGTATTTTCGAAGGCGAAGTTTGGCAAAAACTCGCCGAGAACGCAAAAAAAACAAAACTTAATATAATAATGCTGCTTAGCGATGGGAAAATCCATAGCGATCTTAATCATCTTTTTAAAATACTTGGTGAGTGTAAAAAACAAAACGTCCGTGCTTGTATTTATGCCCTCGCCGACGGGCGCGACGTTCCGCCGCAAAGCATTATAAACTATATCGAAAAAACTAACGAAACGATACGGGAAGTTGGCGTCGCCGCAGAAATTTGCGTCGTCGGCGGGCGCGGAAAGATTTTCATGGATAGATACGAAACGGATATTTCGCTTTTAAAACGCGGATTTGACGTTTGCGTTTTAGGAAAAAATTGCGAAAAAACAGTTAATTTCGAGGTGGCAATTCGAGAACAATACGCCGCTCACCCGAATATGACTGACGAAACGCTAGAACCTATAAAACTCATTTCTTCGCCTAATATCGAAAACGGCGACAGCGTTTTGCTCCTAAATTATCGGGGAGATCGCGCTATCGAAACTTGCCGAATGTTCGAAGAGGGAAAATATATTTCGAGGGGCGATTTTTCGCGTATAAAAGATTGCGTTTTCGCTGGCGTTTTACAATACGACGCCGAAACAAATACCCCTAAAAACTTTTTATGTTCTCCTCCCGTTATCGACGGAACGCTAACGCATTATCTTTCTTTAAACGGCGTCCGCCAATATTCGACGACCGAAACCGTCAAATTCGGGCATCTAACCTACTTTTTTAACGGCAATCGAACGCAAAAAATCGATGAAACCCTCGAAACTTGGAATTGCATCGAAACGACAGGCGTTAACGCAAAAATGCAAAGCGAAGCGATAGTTCAATCCGCGATAACCGCGATTATGAGCGAGAACTACGATTTTATAAAGTTAAATCTCGCAGCTCCTGATATGGTTGGACATACAGCAGACCTTAATATGGCGATTGAGGCTTGTAAATTCGTTGATTATTGCCTCGCTGGGCTTATAACGGCTTGCGAGGCTTTCGGCGTTAGCCTTCTTATCGTTAGCGACCACGGAAATATCGAGGAAATGGCGTATGAGAACGGTTCGCCGAAATCCAGCCATACGACAAACCCTGTTTGGGCGGTTTGCGTTTCGCCGCAACCTTTTAGTTTGCAACCTAAACCGCTCGGCGCTAATTTCGGGCTAACAAACGTTGCGAATACGGTTTGCGCGATGCTGGGTTTACCGCAAAACCCGAAATTTAATCCGCCGATTTTTGACCTTAAACATTAAATAACCGGCTTTACATACTTCTTATTTCTTGATAAACTAAAACATATGGCACGAAAGTTTATAACAATTGAAGGAACAGACGGAAGCGGTAAAAAAACGCAAATTAGGTTATTAGCCGACTATTTACGCGCAAAGGGCAACCAAGTTTTTATCCAATCTTTCCCGAATTATGAAAGCCTCTCTTCTGCGCCCGTAAAAATGTATCTCGGGGGTGAGGTTGGCGACGACCCGAATTGCCTCTCGGCGTATCAAGCAACGGTTCTTTATGCTGCCGACCGAGTTATAACGATGACGCAACTACTTAAATACTTGCCCGAAGATTGTATTGTTTTGTTCGACCGATACGTCCAAAGCGGTTATATGCACCAAGCCGGCAAAATCAAAAACGCAAAAAAGCGCGCGGCGTTTATTAAATGGAACGAAAAGTTTGAGTTCGATATCTTAAAACTTCCGCGCCCGGATAAAGTTATCTTTATCGATATGCCTGCCGAAATGAGCCTTAAACTTATCGAAAGCCGCGGGCAACTTAAAATCGGCGAATGTTTCGATAAGGATATCCACGAAAAAAACCGCGAGCATCTAATAAGCGCCTATAATACCGCGAAAGAAATCGCGAACGCGCAAGGTTGGGTCGAGATAAATTGCCTTAACGAAAACGGCACGCTTAAAACCATCGAGGAAATTCACAAAATCATCGTCAAGGAATCGGGGTTATGATTATTTGCCCCGATTTAGCGAACGCGCTTAAAAACGGAAAACTCATGCCGTCTTATTTAATCGTTGACGCTGATATTTTAAAACTAGATTTAATGGCGCGGAATTTCGCGAAAAATTTTAATGCCGCGGACGTTTTTTATCTTAAAAAACCCGAGGACAAAACCGTTATAACGGTTGAGGCGACGGAAAATTTCGTGTCGCAAAGTTCGCTGGCTGGCATCGGCGCGCAAAAACTTTTAATCGTTAGTGATGCAGCCGACCTAAATATCGCCTCGCAAAATAAATTACTTAAAACGATTGAAGATAGTCGCGGGCAAAATGTTTTTCTCTTCTTAGCGTCAAGCGATGCGAATATTTTACCGACGATAAAAAGCCGTTGCGTTAGGTTAAACCTTCCGCCGCTTTCCTTCGCCGAAATAAAAAGTGAGTTTCCTTATTTCCCCGAAACTTTTAGCGACGGAACGCTAACCACCGCGCAACTTTTTATCCAAACCCCGAACGCGAAGGAAATTTACGAACGCGCGGAAAAGTTATTAAACGCAGAAAGCCTCGACCGCGCGCTGCAATACATCGCGTATCTTAATAAGAAAGAAAACCAACCCCTCGCGCTCGTCGCCCTAAACCATTTCGCGAAAACGCAGCCCGTTCTCTCGGCGCTCGCGAAAATAAACCGCAACATAAACGCGAATTGCAATAAAACAAACGCGTTTGATTTGCTAATTTTAGCTCTCTTTTGATATAATAAGATTATGAGCGAAAAAATTATTATCGGCGCGGACCACGCGGGCTTTGAACTTAAAGAAAAAATTAAAAGCGACCTTATTAAGAAGGGTTTTAACGTTATCGACGTCGGCGCGGATACGCTCGACCCCGAGGACGGGTTCCCCCCGTTCGGCGCAAGGCTCTCGCAAGAAGTTTTAGCGGCGAAATCGCGCGGAATTATTATTTGCGGGAGCGGAATTGGCGTTTCGATTGCCGTAAACCGTTTTAAAGGCATTTACGGCGCGAAATGCGATAATGTTAGCGAAGTTATAACGGCGCGGAAGCATAACCACGCGAACGTTCTTTGCCTCGGCGCGCGGCTCATAACCGAAGCGGCGACTCTTGAAATGGTTAAGGCGTTTCTCGAAACTAGCCCTGACGTCAACCCGAAATATCTCGCGCGAATGCGAGAAATCGACGAACTTTGTTGAGTTAACCAAACTATAAAAATTGACAATTAAGCCTAACCTATGCTAGGCTTTTTTATATGGAAAAGCCTTTCGTGCATTTACACGTTCATAGCGAATATAGCCTGCTCGACGGCGCGGCGCGAATTAGCAAGTTAGTTAAAACCGTTAAAGCGCACGGGAGCGATGCCGTAGCGATTACAGACCACGGCAATATGTATGGCGTTTATAAGTTTTATAAGGAATGCAAGAAACAAGGCATAAAAGCCATTATCGGCTGCGAGATTTATATCGTCGACGACCTAACGAACCGCACCCCCGAACATAAAGCGCACCTCGTTTTACTCGCGAAGAACAATACGGGCTATTTAAACCTTTGTAAAATAAATACGAAGGCTTGGGGCGACGGGTTTTACGGAAAACCGCGCATTGATTATAAGTTTTTAAAAGCGCATAGCGAGGGACTCGTTTGTCTTTCGGCTTGTTTAGCGGGGCATATTCCGCATTTCTTACTTAAAAATATGTCCGACGAGGCTGCGAATTACGCGAAAACCTTAAAAGACATTTTCGGTGAGGATTTTTATCTCGAGCTTCAAAACCACGGCATGACGGAGCAAGAATTCGTTAACCCGCTAATAATAAAAATGTCGCGCGAACTTAATATTCCATTAGTTGCGACGAACGACGCGCACTATATTAACCGCGACGACGCGGAGATGCAAAAGGCGTTGATGGCGGTTGCGACGCGGAGCGATTATTACGACCCGAAACTCAGCGAATATTTCCCGACGAACGAGTTTTATGTTAAATCGCCAGAGGAAATGTGGGAACTTTTCGGCGAAACACCCGAAGCGCTCCTAAATACGCAAAAAATTGCAAGTCAATGCAATTGCTCGCCGTTCGATAAAGCCGATTTAATCCCAGCCTTTACAACCCCAACAGGCGAGGACAACGATAAGTATTTCCGTAGGCTAACCGAAGAAGGCCTAACGCGACTTTACGGTTCGATTACGCCCGAGATTCGCGAACGATACGAGAGCGAATATAAAGTTATTTCGAGCCAAGGCTTTACGGATTATTTCTTAATCGTTGCGGATTTTATCGCGGCGGCGCGGGACATGGGAATTGCCGTTGGGCCGGGGCGCGGTTCGGGCGCTGGCAGTATCATCGCTTACGCGCTCGGGATAACAAAACTCGACCCGCTTAAATATGACTTACTTTTCGAGCGGTTCTTACATAGCGAACGCATTACTATGCCGGATTTCGACCTTGATTTTTGTTGCGAACGGCGTGAGGAAGTTATCGAATACGTCCGCGAAAAATATGGGCGCGATCATGTTTGCCAAATCGTAACGTTCGGAACAATGGCCGCCAAAGCCGCGATTAAAGATATTGCGCGCGTTTTTAAGATGCCATACGCCGAAGTCGACCAGATAACCAAACCCATGAATATAAGCGTTGAGTATAAGCCGCCTGTCCTTCCTTATGTTTTCGGGCTTAAAAATATAAAAGACCCGAAAAACGACCCCGAATTTAAAGAAAAAACCGAAAAAGAACGAGAAAAACTACTCGATGACTATAAAAAAGAGTTATCAAAAGCCGAGGATTTACGAACGCCCGAACTTATAGAACTTTATAAAAACAACGACGAAGCCGCGAAGATTATCGACATGGCTATTAAAGTTGAGGGTTTTCCGCGGAACTGTTCGATGCACGCAGCTGGCGTTGTTATTTGTAAGCGCGTTGTTGGCGACATAACTCCGCTCGCGAAAAACGGCGATTATATGACGACGCAGTTCGACATGAAAGAAGTCGAGAGTCTCGGGATGTTAAAAATGGACTTTTTGGGTTTAATTACGTTAACGGATATACAAGGCGCGCTCGTCGATATAAAAAACCAAGTCGGCGCGGACATCGATTTTTATTCGGGCGAATACGACGACCAATCCGTTTATAAAATGATAAGCGAGGGCGACACGGACGCGGTTTTCCAACTCGAAAGTGGCGGTTTTAAACGCTTTATGAAAGACTTAAAACCGGATTGCATCCAAGATATTATCGCGGGCGTTGCGCTTTTCCGCCCCGGACCTATGGACATGATACCCGAGTATTGTAAGAATAAGCATAATCCCGACCTAACGACCTACGATCACGAACTGCTTAAACCAATCCTTAAAGAAACCTACGGGCAAATCGTTTACCAAGAGCAAGTTATGGAGATTTTCAAGCGCCTCGGAGGTTATAGCCTCGGGCAGGCGGACATGGTTCGGCGCGCGATGGGCAAGAAAGACCACGCCGAAATGGATCGGCAAAAAAATATCTTTTTATTCGGCGACGAGAAAACGAATATAACAGGCGCTATTTCGAAAGGCGTTCCCGAGGCAACCGCGCGCCATATTTACGAAAAAATGGCGAAATTCGCGAGTTATGCGTTTAATAAGTCGCACGCCGCTTGTTATGCGTTCCTTTCCTATCAAACCGCGTTCCTTAAAAAGCACTATTATTCGTTCTTTTACGCGAGCCTTTTAAATAACCGCATAAATAAATGGGACGACCTAACGCATTATATCGCCCAAGTTAAATCGAAAAAAGTAGATATCCTTCCGCCAGATATAAATAAGAGCAGCCTTAAATTTACCGTTGAATATAACAGCGACCCAAACTCGTCGCCGATCCGTTTTGGGCTCTCGGCGCTTAAAAACGTCGGCGAGGCGTTAGTTAAAACTATCCTTGACGAGCGCGAGAAAAATGGCGCGTTTAAAAGTTTTCAAGATTTTTGTAAACGCGTTGATAAGGGTGCGCTTAATAAGAAGTGTATCGAAAGTTTGATTCTCGGCGGCGCATTTGATAATTTCGGGCATTCGCGCGCCGCGCTTATGTCCGCCTATCCTTTAATCGTTTCGCAAGTTTCTAATGACAAAGATAAACAAGCCGAAGGGCAAATCAGCCTTTTCGAAATGTCGCCGAGCCTAACCTCCGCGGAAATTAAAATCCCGAACCTTAAAGAGTTTGACCTAACCGAAAAACTTAAATACGAAAAAGAGTTCGTTGGGCTATATTTAAGCGGGCATCCGCTCGAAAAATGGGCGAGTTCGTTCGAAAACTTTAATTTTAATACTGGTATGGTTAAGAAAACGAAAAAATCCGCCGACGAGGGCGCGCAAGACGATGAACAAACCGACGAAACCGACGACAGCCTGCCCGAACGCGTGCAGATGGGCGCGGTTATCGCGGAATATAAAAAACTTCTAACGAAAGCCGAGAAAAAAGATATGGCGCGGCTCAGGGTCGAAGATTTATACGGTTCAATCGAAGTTATGGTTTTCCCGAAAACGTTCGAGAAATGCAAATCAAACCTTTTCGTCGGTTCTGCTATCCAAATTCAAGGAAAACTCCAACAACGCGAGGGCGAAGAGCCGACAATCCTCGCCGAAAGTATCTTTCCGCTTGGAACGGAAATTAAAACCGAAACGCAATATAACCCCCAAATCGCAAAACCGACCGAAAAGCCTGCCGAAAAACCAAAACGCCTTTGCCTTAAATTCGACGTTAATAACGCGGAAATCTACGCCGAAGTTATGTCGATTTTAACGGATTATAGCGGAACTTGCGCCGTTGCGATTCGCGATTCGGGAACTGGACAACTCTTCGCGCCAAAACAACGCGTCCGCGAATGCAGTTCAATCCTTTACGAACTCTCGGCCATTCTCGGCGACGATTGCGTGATATTTATTTAACGCCATAAAAAACCGCGGAAGCGGCTTTTTATTTTAAACACAAGTGCATTGAACGCTAGGATTTGTTGTGTATGTAGTGGTTGGGGTTGTGTAAGATGTTGTCGGCGTGCATTGAACGGTTGGCGTTGTCGTATATGTAGTGGTTGGGGTTGCGTATTGAACGCTTGGTTGAACGTATTGAACCGTCGGGGTCGTATAACTAACGACAGGTTGCGCATATGTAGTCCCCGCACAGATGGCATTTTGCGCCAAATATGGGTTGCCACCCGCTAGCATCGCAGCTTCGAGGCGCGTTATTCGCGCGGCTTCGGCTTCGATCGCGCTCCCTTCTTGAAGCATCATAAACAGCGATAATAGGCTTGTTGTGTTTGTTGCGATATTAACGTTATTTGCTTGTGCGTAAATTCCAAGCCCTAATATCGCGGGCATAAGTAAATCTTTTTGCATTTTATTCTCCTTTATAATTATATTTCTTCTTCTTTGGCGCTAACATTTCCCGCGTGGCGTTAGCGGAAGGTTAAAAAATTCCGCGCAAAGTTGCGATTCATAGTCGACCGAGTTTGGAACTGCTAAAATCCCAAAAGCCGGAACAACAAGCGCTGTATCAACAACGACTTTTGTTGTTAATGCCTTGCAAGCCGCGGAGATTATCGTCCCGTTTTGCAAAAACGTCCCGCTCAGTATTTGAACAGCCGAAATTATCTTTACTCCGGGCTGGGTTAAGGCGTCCGTTGGATAATACATAACAGTGGATTTTGTTTGGGTTATTCCGCTTGTTGTCGTAACGATTTTTCCGTTCGCATCGCGTAAAGTTACCGTTAGCGGCGTCGTAGCAGTTATAGCAATATCCGAATAACTTTGGCGACCCGAAATTGGATTTATCGTTAAATTCGTTATAACGCCTTCGCCGCTTTGCGTAGCAGAAATAAAAGTATACGGCGGAACCGAGTCGGGCGGAATCGCGTCTAAAACTAAAACCGCGTTCCCATCTTTTTCGCGCTTTATGCAACTATCAAGTATTCGTTGGACTTGAATCGCAACATTTTGCTCAGTTGCTGTTGGCATTGCTTCTCCTTTTAAGGCGGGTCAACCCCAAACCGATATAGATATGTCTTTTATATGTGCATATATATATTTATGTTAAAAGAAATCTTTTACGGGAATTATAAGGTCTTTTATAAAGTTGTTGGCTCGGAAAACGCGCCGATTTTAGTTTGCCTGCATGGTTGGGGCGGCGGACTTAATTCGTTCGCAAGTCTCGAGCCTTTTTTATCTCCAAAATACAAACTCATAATTCCGGAACTACCTTGTTTTCAAAAAACGGATACGCGTGAGCCGAATTTTGCATATTCTTTAACGGATTACGCGAATATTGTCGCGGATATTTTAAAAAACGAGGGCGTTTCGAATTTTAAAAACGACGGCGCGCACGATGACGCGAACGTTTCAAACTATTCTATCCTCGCCCATTCTTTCGGCGCGCGAGTCGCCGTTCAACCCGAGTTAACCGCGACTTCATATATAATAACCGGCGGTGCGGGCTTGCCCCCAAAGTTTAATTTTAAAACCTATCTTAAAATAAAACTCCATAAATTCTTTAAAATCGGGCGCGGAAGCCGCGATTGGCAAAACCTAACCCCGAACGGAAAACAAACCTTTAATAACATCCGCGTCGACCTAACCGAAAACTATAAAAGTATCGATAAACCCACGCTTTTAATTTGGGGCGCGGGCGATAATGAAACTCCGCTTTACATGGGAAAGGCAATAAACTCGCTCATAAAAACGAGTTCTCTAACCGTTTATGAGGGCGCAAAACATTTTTGTTTTATCGATGAGCCGATGCGGTTTGCGAACGACGTTTTGCTGTTTTTAAAAGCGTGGCATCGTGTTTAAGGTCGTTTTTAGCGCCGTGGTGGCGTTTCTATGCGTTTTCGTGTCAAAACCCTTCGTGCATTACCTCCAACTTTCGGGCTATAAAGTGCGCAAAGATTTTCTAAAAACTTCGCTGCGTTTAATAAAAAATAATCGCAAAACTCCGCTAAAACTGACGCCACGCATAATGCGTTTTTTCATTTTCGAAGCGATCGTATCCGCCATTTTAGCATTCTTGTTGGGTTGGTTTGCGCCGTTGTTATTATTGTCCGTGTCGGCAAAAGTTTTGTTAACGCTTGCCCTAACCGCGCCGCTCGAAGCCGTAATCGCGCGACATTATATAAGAAAAGCCGTTAAAAAAATCAAATACCGCGACTTAATCGTCATCGGGATAACCGGCAGCGCAGGCAAAACCAGCACGAAAAATATCTTGGCGCAACTCCTCGGGACGCAATTTTCGGTTCTAGCGAGCCCGCATAGTTTTAATACGCCGAGCGGTTTTTCGCGCACGATAAACGAGCATTATAACGGACAACAAATCCTAATTATGGAAATGGGCGCGCGGCGCGTTGGCGATATCGCGAAGTTATGTAAGTTAACGAACCCAACTTACGGCATAATAACGACGGTAAACCCACAACACCTCGAAACCTTTAAAACGATCGAAAATATCGCGAAAACGAAGGAAGAACTCGCGAGAGCGCTCCCGAAAAATGGTTTTTTAGTCAGCAACGCCGAGAACGAATTTTGTCGAAACTTTAAGAGCGAGGCGAAAATCGCGCTTGTTTCTAGTGCGGATGCGCCGGAAACGAATTTACTCGGCGCTCATAACGCGCTAAATATTGCGGCGGCGTCTGCTATGGCGCGGTATCTCGGCATAAGCGAGGAGGTTATCGCGGAGACTTGCCTAAAACTAACCCAAACACCCCACCGCCTTGAACTTATAAAATCCCAAAACGGAATAAATATCCTCGACGATAGTTATAACGCGAATATCGACGGCGCGCGAGAAGCGTTAAAAGTTTTGCGCTCGTTCGGGGGCAAACGCGTTGTCCAAACCGCAGGGCTCGTCGAGCAAGGCAAGAATTCATATAACGCAAACTTTGCGCTCGGCGAGGAAATAGCGAAGAACGCAAACGTGGTTATCCTCGTCGGCGAAACGAATAAAACCGCAATTTTAGACGGAATAAACGCAACGAAAGAAACCGCCGAACCCCTCGACGTTTATACCGTTCTAAATAACGCCGAGGCCATGGCGCTTTACCCTAAAATTCTAAAATCCGGCGACGCCCTTCTAATCGAAAACGACCTCCCCGACGGCTACAAATAACTTGCAAAAAGCCCGCGCTTTATGTTAATATACGGCGTTAGTTCTGGTAGCTCAGCTGGATAGAGCATCGCCCTTCTAATAATGTAATCTATGCTGTATCTTGTGGCGGTTTATTAAGTAAAAGCGGTATATGTTGTGGTTTTCGTTAAGATTTTAGAATTTCGTAGAATAATTCCATAGTTTAGTTCCATACAAACATCGATTTTCCTTGTTTTTTCCCAGTTTTCATTCTATACTAGGCTCACATTAAGTTCGGGTAGCATAACTGGATAATGCACGTGCCTTCTAAGCACGTGAGTGTGGGTTCGAGCCCCGCCCCGAACGCCAAAATGCTAAACTACTGACTTCAGCATACCGTTAAGTATGTCTGCCACGTCTTTGTTATCTTCTTCCATGTAATGGGCATAGACCGACAACGTAATGTTTGGGTTAGAGTGTCCGCAGAAGTTTGCAACCGCCTTTGGCGAAATCTTTGCACGCAATAGACGCGTTATAACACTATGTCGAAGCGAGTGCAATGATACGTGTTGTAATCCGTTTTGGTTTAGCATTTTATCTAACCATTTACTTGGGGCGCGCGTGCTTAATTGCCCCCCATCATAGCGAGTGAATACCCAATTCCCCTCTTTCCAAATATCTTTGAGCCTTAATTTTTCCATGTCTTGCCATGATTTGTATTCTAAAATTATTTGCAATAAATTTTCTGGAATTGGAATACGCCTTTTTGATGTTCTTGTCTTTGGCTCTTTCGTAACCATTTTGTGAAACGGCGCACCAACGTATGACGAACTGCGCAAAATCGAAACAAGGCGTTTTTCGAAGTCGAAATCTCCCCATTGCAAACCAAGCAACTCGCCTTTGCGTATCCCCAAAGTAAATAATGTTGCGATAACTGCTTTATGCTGTATATTGCTTTCGTTGTTAATGGCATTTTGCAAAATGTCGCTTTCTTTTTGTGTTAAGATTTTCTTCTCTGGGACTTCGCCGTAAAGGTCGCCTATTGATACAGTGTTTTTCGCTGGGTTTCTACCTATTATTTCTTCTTTAACGGCTGAATTGAGTATTGCAAAGAGTGTTCTGCGGTAAATCAATTTTGAGCTTTTACTGTAAAAGGTTTTGCTTTTTATCCTTTCGAAATATTGAGAAACATTTATGCCCAAAGCTTTCGCTATGATTTCTGCCAACTCCCACCGTATGTTTTTGCCGTGACGAGCATAATAAATAGTTGCGGTTGATATAGGGAACTCTCGACATATATCGTCAATGCAGATATGTTTTGTCTTGATTACTTCATCAAACGATTTTATCATTTTCGCCGTGTCGGGTCTATCTAACATTTTCCCATTGAGAAATTTAGCTACCGCTTTGCAGTCGCTTGGATTCATAGTTTTAAGTGGAATATGCCCGATTAAACTGTTTAAGTCTTTAACTATTTTCATGTTTCGGCTGTAAGATGTTGGGGAATTTTTACGCCGGCTATCTTCCAACCACTCGTTAGCATGTTCGGCAAAAGTTTTCCTTGAGTTGAAACTTATTTTATTCTCGATTTCTTGTTTTGCCTTTTCATGGACTTCATTGTCAAAGTTAATTGCTATCGCCCTTGCTTTTCGAGACGCGTCATGCGCGCTCATTTCTTTTGGTTTTCGCCAACTTGTGTTATACGATTTACCTTTTACCATTGCTTGTATTTGATAAACCACCGTGCCGTCTTTTAGACTTCTCGTATGAATTGTTGCCATTTTAATTTACTCCTTTTCTTAAAAAATTTAATAAACTGTCCCAATAAATTAACTGTTTATTGCCGTTTACAGACAGCGCCTTGATTTTGCCTTTCCGCATCCATTGACGCAAAGCATAATCGGTAATTTGACACCCTTGGTCTAAAACCTTTAACTCCTTTATCGTTTGTTCAACCGTGCGAAGTTTTGGAACTTGTTGCGACGTAGCAACCGATAAAGTTTTATTTGACTGTCCGAAATAATCTTCGAATAATTTCATGTTTTTTCCTCCTTCTGTTAAATTGAAAGTGGTATTAAATACCCTTTGTATCCATAATATCGAAACTACTAGTTTCTATTTTGATTTTCATCATCCGTGCGATTATTATAGGTTCAAAAAATCAAGTTTGGCTTGCAAAACATTTTTTAAAAAACTTTTTTCATGTTAAATTGTTGTATGGATAAAAATGAAAGATATCAACTTACCTGTGAGAAAAAATGGCATGAAAGAGAAATAAGAGGCTTTATTCGCCAAAGATATGAAGACATTATTCGCGCAACTGGTCTTTCAGAATACGAATTGTCCATTCGTATAGGGTATTCAAAACAAACACTTCGCCAAATAGTAATTGGCGAACGAAAACCATCTGTGCATGCCTTATTTTGGTTTTGTAAAAATGTTGGTATAACGCTAGGGCAATTTGCTGATGCCGATATCGACGAGATAAGAAAAATCGTTCGAGATAAATTTAAATAAACTTACTTTTGACAAGCGCAATTACCCTATGTTAAAATGCGATTGCGACACATTTCTAGCTTACTGGAAAGGATAACCCTTTTTGCCTACTCGGCGGGGGCTTCCACCTTTTCAGTAAGGAAGTGTGTCGCAACACGGGAGTTTTCGCAGTTAGGACTGCACTCCCGCAAGGGAGTGCTTTTATAAGGGGGCGAAAATGAACGAACAAAACTCGAAAGTAATTTATATACTTACAAATCCATCTTTTCCCGAATATGTAAAAATTGGGTATGCGGACAATCTCGAAAAACGATTAAGAGAGTTGAACGGTTCTTGTTGCACGCCATTTGCGTTCCGTGCATTTGCAACATATACCGTTGAATCTCGGCTCGCCGATTTAGATGTCCATACCATGATAGATTCATTGAACCCTAAACTTCGTTCGATAGATTTTTTAGACGGTAAGGAACGCAAACGCGAGTTTTATGCTATCTCGCCTGAGAGTGCATACAAGATTTTATTGACCATTGCTAAGATAAGTAATACGCGTGATAAGCTTAAAATCATTGCACCTACCGAAGCGGATAAAAAGAATATTATCTCTGCCGACATGATTCGTGAGAATAGCGAGAATGAACTCGACAACCAAGATTTAGATTTATCTTTGATAGCCAAAGACGATATTCTTTTTGCAACTGCTTTTATCGACAAATGCAAAATCCCTGCAAACTTTTTGTCGTCCGTAAGGTTTGCAGTCATAAATGGCAAAAGTTATGCTCCAAAATATACCGTAGCGGTTGCATATCTTCATACTCATGGGGTCAATGAAAATGAAATTGCCAACAAAATTTCGCGCGATAAATTGCTCGGGCGCTTTCGAACTCATAATGCTATTATACTCCTAAAAACCCTTGGCTTTTATATCGAGAACAAAAGCACCGCGGAATAACATCGCCGTGTCGCCTTGTAATTTGAACTGTGTGCGATTTTAAGGCGTTCGTGCGGATATTTTGCCAATTTCGCGGTGTCCGCCGTTAGAGCCTACCCTATGCGGTTATCTTGTATTTCATGGTGTTTTTGTATTGGCTATGGCTATCGCCGTTTTAGGTCGTTTTGCTCAGCGGAAAAGGCTCGTTTTGTAGTTGTTTTCATCGCTATTTCGGCGCAAACCGTATTGCTTTCATGAGCGCTTTCAACCGTTAAAAACTAGATTATAATACTTCTTTAATTTTTGATATGGTGAAAACTCGCCCATGTCGAGCGATTTTATAACTCCGTCATAATACCATTGCAGTTCGCGCTTGCTTGCATTAAATCGTGTCCATACATACTCACCGCAATCTAACCAATCGTAATAAATACTTATGATGTTAGATAGTTTGTCCGCACACGCAATTTGTTTAATTGGCATGCTTGCGGTCTTTAATCGGTCAATGGTGGCTTGTTTGCGCTCCTGCCATGATTTAGATTTATCCTCGCTCTCGCCCTTAACCATATCCGCAATCTCTTTGCCAAATAATTTTTCAATGTCGTTTTGAGTGGCGGTCGTGTCTTCTATGGTGTCGTGTAAAATGCCCGCCACTATCGTTTTATAATCACAACCCGCGCTCGATAAAATCTTCGCCACTTCCATAATGTGTGAAATATAAGGGGTTTGGGTGCCTTTGCGTATTTGGTCTTTGTGCTGTATCGTTGCGTATTGTATGGCGCGGTGTAAAATAAGGTCAGGGTCGTCTTCATGTCGAGATATAAAGGCTTTCGCTTCTTTCCATGTGATTTCCTCTTGTTCGTCCACTCGAAAAGAACCGTAGTCGTGTCTTGCATCTTCCAAGTCCAAATCCCACTTTGGCTTTGATACCCACTTTCCGTCTATATACCATTCGTATGGTTGGGCTAAACGTTGGCTTGCGTTTCTGGCTATTTGCTTTGACATTACAAAATATCGATAATCCTTTTCATCCATGTTATAATCATAAAATGAAAACAACCGTAAGTCAATTCGCATTATGCTTTGGGGGAATCAAATCGTTTTCGGACGCTTCGCTATAATTTTCATTCTTCATAACTAATATGGTTTCCACGGCATTAACATAATTTAAACAGTTTAAGTTTGCAATATAATATCACTGCTAGCATGCTATATATAATAAACAACATGCTATATATAATAAACAAAATGAAACGCATTCTCACCTTTTTTCGCTTTCTTTTTCATTTGTATCCCACCAAAATGAGTTCGTATCCCAAAAGTCGACTTGGCTATGTTTCCCTTTGTCTAAAAAATACTTCATAGCAACACGAACCGTATTTAATGCGGTAAGACTTATTTCGTAAATACGCCTAAATCGATAATGATTGCAACCGTATTGGTCTTGTCTTGACGGTGTGTAGCCATTATAATATCTAATCATGCCAAGGTCTTTTAATTTCTTAACATTTGACTGCAACATCCCTGGTTTTATGTTCGCTTTTTTCCAACGGCTTGACGCAACCCAAAAAGTGTTCTTAGTATCCTCTTGCCCATAATTGATTAGCCAATAATTATTGCAAAGAACGCAATATACTCTTGCCATATTGAACGCCGTCACGGCGTTTGTTCTGGACGACTTTGGTTTTGTTGCATTTAACCATTGCTCAAACGCATTTTGCAAAATATATGGTTGTATAGCACCACCCGTGCATTCCTTTTGCATTTGCAATAACTCATTTCTAATTTTCTCATATAATTCCATTTTAAATTTCTCCTTAATTTTTTAAGGAAAATCGACTATCAAAATTTCATACTTTTTCCATAGATGTTTTCTAAACGAAATTATTTCTTTCAAAAATCACCACGCAATACAAAAGTTGCTTCTTTACAAACCAAAAATTACTGCTGTAAAACGCGACTAGAAGCGCATTTAGGAGCGTTTCAAACGCTACGTAAATATCTTCTAAGGCGGTGGTCGCGTGTTCGAATCACGCCCAGAACGCCATGCGCCAAACATTAGACAAAAACGAGCCAAACATGCTAATTTTAACGGCGTGGGGTTTGTTTCGAAGATTTTAATTAGCGAAATTACTTGCCCGAAGTTTAGCGGGCTTTTTAAAAAGTTAAATATTCCGCCGCGCGCGGAAATCGCCGAAAATTTAGCGATCAACGCGCCCGACGGATTTATATTCGTTCGAACCGGCGATCGCGACTTATATTTCGTCGATTTAAACTTTATCGAAACGTTTAAGTTCGCGATAATTACATCAAAGTTTCATGTCATAGGTTCGGTAGATTATCGCGTTTTAGACGCCGAACTTTATATAACGAACGCGATAACGAAGGGCGCAAAAAGTTTTAAAGACGAGATGCGAAAGATTATTATCGAATCCTTTTATATCGCGGCGAATGGGGGGCAAGAAAACGCCGCCTTAACTCAAAAAATGCAAAACATCTCGTCAAAATGGTTCGAAAAGCTCGGCGTTGAGGTCGTCGACATTAGGATAGATTAACAAATATTGAAAAACGCGCAACGAATTAAAAGCTTGACAAATTCCGCGGGCATGTGATAATATTAAGTATGAAAACTTATAAAATAGACGATTTGGACGATTTAGAAAATGAAATAAAATTTTTAGAAAAAGATATCGAGTCGAAGGCGGCTACAATAAAGATAAAAGCTGAAGAAATGCTCGCTTTTTATGAGGATATAGCGCAATACTTGGACCCACAAAAATTGGCGTTAGCGGAAACCGGTAAAGATGCATTTGGTTATGATATCGTGGAGTCACAGTATGTATTTAACTCTGCGCAAGTCAATCGCGCCATGGTTGGGAATTTAAAAAACGTCTTGTCTACGCTCGATAATAAATCGGGTTCCGAACTGTCATGGGCTGAGCTTATAAAAAAGTATGAGGTCTCTTGCTTCGAAAAAGACAGCAACGCGGCGTCAAAAAACAATCCAAATATATATATAAAAATACTCAAACATGAACTAGCGGGCGGGAACGATTTATTAGAGGATTACCTAAGGATGCGCACCGAGAATTACGAGCATTTGTATATGGGTTATTTAGACAAACCACTAAAAAAACCCGAGAAAATAGAAAGCTTCACGGAATTACTTACACGTGGTGACGAGAACTATAATAACGAAGTCAACCGAATCTCCGATATAATTAACGAAGGCGACCTTGATGTTATAACAAGAATGGCTGAAAATTATTTGGCGGAACGTTTACCGGAAAATTGGGGCGGCATCGAGCAACGAAAAGAGGTAATACGACTATATGGTGATGTAGACGAATTGACTGCCGCCGTTTACGAGCGTAAACAACTCCAAAAGCAACAAAAAAAGTTAGAGCAAGAGCGCGAGCAAGTGTTAAAGGAACAACAAGAGGCGACCGAGAGAGAAGCTGCGGAAGCAGCAAAACCACTTAATGTCTTTGAACAAAAAATGCAAGAGCGCGAACAAGCATTAAGGGCGCGCCGAGAGCGGGAACCAGAACCACAACCAGCGGAACTCGAGGAAAAGCCTACAAAACCAACAAGAACACAGCCCGAGGAACTCGAGAACGAATCCAAAGAATCAGCAAAAACGCCAATTAGCTTTCTCAAACGTCAAATGTTAAGGCTAAAACCAAAATCAACGGCGCAACGAGAAACGCAACAAGATGATGGCATAACGAAATAACCCGACATGACTTCGATTAAATATTTAAAATAAATTAACCAACTTCTTTTTCGCGCCGTTTTCGATTGCGAGGAAACGCTTGTTATTTTGCCGCGCTAATAAAATTTTTAAATCCTCGAACTCGAACGAGGTTAAAACCTCCGCCTCGCCGCTTGGTTTTTCTTTTTTCGGCAATTTAATTAAAAACTCACCCGCGATTAGCGGCTTGACGGAATAGTCGCCCGCTCGGATAGGGTTCGCGAAATTATTCCCGTCGAAATTATCCGTATTTAAAATAAACTCGCCGTCAGCGGTTTTTAAAGTTAGGTCTGCGCCGCGAAACCATTTAATCTTAAAGGGCGCGGCGACTTCTAGATTATTATTAACTAAAACCCGCCCCTCATAATCGACGTTAAACAAAACGAAATCCATTAACTATTTAAATGTTGAAAACAGGGGCGATACTACCCCCAATAATTTCGAGACAAAATTATATTGGGGTAGCCCACAAATTAAATGCGTGTCTTTTGCGCATAGCGAAAAATATAAATTTTATATTATAAACTTGGCGCAAGTTCTTCGTTAGATTGTTGTTTTGGGTTTATTTTTCCTAATAAGGCTTCTTTTATTTCTTCTAACTTGTGGTCTATTGTATATGGGGCACCTTGCACAAAATCTTCGTGCTCAAAACCGTCCGCATACAATAGAACATCCCATGAGTTACTGTGCCTTTGTTGAAACTCTTTTATCGCTTTTGGGTTATTAATCATCCAACTGTCAAGATATTTACAAAATTCTCTATTTGACGTCGTCGCCGCCGCCCAAAATTCCGCTTTATTTTCTACTTTAGATAGCACAAACAACAGAAACTCCTCGTTGCCTGGATCGCGCTCACCTTGCTCCCTGTTATTTATGTAGCTTCCAAATTGATTGAACCATAAACCCGTTGTTGACGATCCTAATCCCAAACACGCATCACCTAGTGTATGAAGAGCAACCTCCGCAAATGCTTCCGCGCACCCTTCGTCGGTAAGCTCCTCATGGCCGTCAAGCAAAGCCTTTATAACTACATCGACTGCATCATTATGAAGCCGTCTATCAATGACTACCCCACCCAATCCAATTGAAGATAGTTCGTTGAGAGTTATTGTGGCAAACCTTACATTTAGCAATCCAACAATATCTTCTATGTATTTTGCATTAAACGGCATTTGGTTTGCAACCTCATCGCTAGCGTATGCTGCGGCAAAACCACGAACAAATCGTGCGCTCCTACGCTCCTCGGCTGATGACAAAGGTTCAGTCTTAGCACGCTGCATGTCGGCGTCTTCACGCAAAATCTCTGCTTTGTCTTCACGCCAACGCTTTCCGTTTATATTAAAGGATACTCCATTTACGAATTCTCGCATATAAAAATCTTTTAACCAATTATATAGCGCGCCTTTTTGCCTAGTTGGGTCTGTTGTTTTATTCGCATAGGTCTCGTTATCCCAAATAGCTCCTTTATCTTTATAACTATCCGAAATTACAATTTCTTTTTGAACAGCATCCGAATGCGAATCTGCTCGAGATGGCCTTGTGGAACAACTGCTCATTGGCGCTCCCGTCGCCAAGGTTAGTGCCGCAGTAGTGACAACTGTTGGAATAAGACTCTTTAGTTTCATATAAAACTCCTTCAAAATTCTATTTAATTAACTTTTATTGTTAATATAATTATTATTATACCCCCCCCTCAACAGAAAGTCAATACCCAATTTTAAATTTGCATAGCAAAAAATTAAATGCACATCTTTTTGGCTTGTTATTTCGCGCCCCTTCTTATATAATGTTTTCAATGACAATCGAAAAAGACGGTTTTAAGGTTTTTGATGGGGGCGCGAAGAATGCGTTCCATTCGAAGTTGCAATACCCAGCGAGCGACTTCTCGCCGCTGACGTTGGCGTTTCTCGGCGACGCGGTTTGGTCGCATCTTATTAAGGGTGTCCTCGTTAGCGAGAACCCAACGGTCGCGGTCGGGAAGTTGCACCAAATGGCGACGGAAGTCGAAAACGCCCGCGCGCAAAGTTTTTTCATGGAAATAATAAAAGACGCGCTAACGCCCGAGGAGAAAGAACTCGCCCGAATGGCGCGCAACGCGTTTACGAATAACGTTCCTAAAAGCGCGAAGTTAAGCGAATATAAGCGCGCAACCGCATTCGAGGCGATACTCGGCTATCATGAACTTTGCGACAACAGCGAACGGATTTGCGAAATCGCGAGCATGGTTTTCGACGTTATTTGCGACGATGGCGACGGCGACGGCGGCACCGACAAAGAATAAAACCCACGCGCAAACAACAAAACCGCGAAAATTAAAAACAGGAGAAAACGATATGTTAATAGAAGGGCGAAATAGCGTTGCGGAATGCCTTAACGGCAGCGACACAATCGACAAAATTTACATTTTTAAGGGCGTTCAAGCGCCGGAACTTATAAATAAAATTAAGGCCAGCGGCGTTAAATACCAATTCGTCGACAAGCCGACAATCGACCGCACGAGCCGAACAGGCAACCACCAAGGCTTTATCGCGTTCGTAACGGAATATCGCTACCCCGACATAAACCAAGTCGTTAACGCGGCTTACGAAAAAGGCAACCAACCGATTCTCCTCGCGCTCGACGGCATCGAGGACCCGCATAACCTCGGCAATATCATTCGAACCGCGGAATGCATGGGCGTCTCTGGCATAATTATCCCTAAAAACCGCTCGGCAAGCGTTAACGAAACGGTTATAAAGGTCGCGAGCGGCGCGATTTCGCATATTCCTGTTTGCAAGGTCGTAAACCTAAACCAAGAAATCGAGAACCTTAAAAATAAAGGCTTTTGGGTTTTCGCACTCGAATCCAACGGCGTTAATATCTCGAAAGCCAACCTCTCCGGCCCGATTGTCCTCGTCATGGGCGGCGAAAACACGGGGGTTCATCAACTAACCCTTAAACTAAGCGACAGCATCCTCGGCATCCCAATGTTCGGCAAAATCAACAGCCTAAACGTCGGCGCAGCAACGGCGATTGCGCTGTATGAAGTAAACAGACAGCGTTCAACTAAATAATTATTACAACAAAAAAGCGCAAGCGTCGTGTAGAATAATTCACGCAACTTGCGCCTTAGAAAATGATATGCTAAGAGAAGTCTTTACACTATCTCTACCCATTTGGCATAAAGCACCGTTCCTGCAGGAACTTTAACGAACTCGCCTTCTGTATCGTAAATACCCTCTTTATTAACTAGTTTTACCCGCTGTTCCCATATTAAATTGTCTTCGAACCAACCGGCAAATTCATAACCAGCACGAGTAGGGGTCAGGACACTCGCTGTCCCATTATCCCAAAGCCAAGACATATATACGGTGCACGACGGATTTTGCGCATTACTCTCCACGTCGTTAATCGTGACGTTAAAATAGCCACCATTTGCGGAAAAAGCAACGTGCTGTGTCCTGTCGTCCGCACCTTCTCCGCACGCCGTTAACATAACTAGCGAGCAACAAAACAGTACCATCACAAGCATGCCTGATAAAAATTTTTGTTTCATAAACGTTTCTCCTTTCTAATTTGAATTAGAATTAATATATACGAGTATTCCTCGTAAGTCAAGATAAATACGAATATTTTTCGTAAACTTTCGAGTGATGGCGATACGCGGTAAAAGTTTTGATTTTGCGAGTAAACTGCACGAGTTGCGCATGTCTAATAAGCAAAGTCAATCGCAACTCGCCAATATACTAAAAGTTTCACAAGATACAATTTCGTTGTGGGAACTAGGGAAAAGTTATCCTGACCTAAAAACGTTTTATGAAATATGCAAACTTTACGAAGTATCGGCGGATTACTTAATCGGTTTGCGCGAATATTAAACTAACCTATAAAGCCCGCCTTACGCGCCTTCCGTTAGCGGATGTAAAACCCATGTTATAGCCCAAAGAATGATAATGCCTAAAAATAAAACAAACATTTTAATAAACGCGGATTTCTTGTTTTTTTCTTGTTGGAGAGTCGGGATAATGTCGGTTGTTGCGATATAGATAAAGAAACCCGCGATGATTGCCGAGATAGGCGCTAACGGTAAGTTAACCTCGCTGCCGATTGCATAAAAAAGGACAGCAGCGAAGAGCGAGGCGAAAGAACCTTGAATATTAAGCGAAATTGTGCGTTTTTTTGTCAGCCCCGAGCTTCGCATAATCGCGATGTCGCCCATTTCTTGCGGAATTTCGTGCGCAATAACGGAAAGCGTTATAACAAGCCCAGTTATCGGCGAAATTAAAAACCCCGCCGCGATACTAATTCCGTCTAAAAAGTTATGGATTGTATCCGCGACGATAATCATAACCGTCGACGTTTTTTTCGTGCATTCCTCGCAATGGTCGTGCGCGTGGGAATGGAATTGGTGCAAAAACGCCTCTAAAACGAAACAAGCGAGGAACCCCGCGACAACAAACATCATAATAAACATCGCCGAGTTCTCTTCGGGAAAAGTCGATTGCTCTAAACTCTCGGGAATTATATGGAAAAACGCCGCGGCGAGGAGCGTTCCCGCAGCGAAAGCGGTTGCGAACGGCATAATGTTCTTCTCGTTTTTATTCCTCATAAGTAAAACGCCGAACAAGAGCGACAACAATCCGCCCGAAAGCCCCGCCAAGATAACATACAACCAAGTCATGCCTTATCCTAGCACAAATAGTCGTTTATCCGCAAATAGAAACTTTGGCGAAATTATCTTTAACCCCAATGCGCGTAGAGCGTCGCGCTTTCGGCTCTATCCCAATTTCGGGCGCTAGTTCCGTCCGCGTTATAATATTGATTTCCGCCAACCCGGGCGTCGAAATAACCTTGGAAAGTCTTGCCGCTAAGAGTTGGAAGGATAATCGGCGTTGGCATAGCGGACCCTTCCGCAACAGCAACTGAGTAGGTTCCGAGAGTATATTGACTTGCCGCCGCATCGCCAACGTTTATGTCGAGGATAACGGTATAATGGCTGTTGACCCCGCTCGTTAGGATAATAATCGTGCCGGTGTGGTTTTCGCTCGTAATCGTTGGCGCGCCGTTCTTTTGGTAAACTCGAACGATTAACCCATTGCCTTTCGCGCTTTGAAACATTGTTGTCGACCCACGCGTTAACGCCAAAGAATTTCCCTCTTCGACGGT
>JAISHI010000010.1 GCA_031262595.1 Christensenellaceae bacterium
CAATGAATTTTCGTTCATTATATCCTAACTGTTTACCCATCTTTTCTCCTTTACTAAAATGTCATTTTAATAAAGTCTTTTCATCCTCACAAGATGTGCATTTAATTTTTCAGTCGACCTTTAACTTTTTCATTCTTGACTTATTTATTGATAAATGGTATCATTTTCTATGACATTTTGTGAAGCACTTGGAGTTGAATTAATCGGCGGAGCTGTTGTAGGTTTATTTGTTGGTTTTGGAATTTTTCTTTTAGAAAAAATAAGCAAGCAACGCAAACAAACACGAGAAGAACAACGAAATATTTTTATTACGTTAATGTCGGCTGGGACAAAGCGGTATTATTATGAAAAAGAGGCAGTAAATGCTATGAATAGAATACGCGCGATCTTTCCAGCGCACAATAATATCAAGAACGCGTTGCATGCTTTTAAAAAGAAGTCGGATGAAGTGGGTAGGCATAGAAACAGAGATATTGCAAACAATATAAACCCTAAACGAGATCCTCTTATGGAAAAACTAGATGAGGAATTGGATAAATTATATGTAGATTTATTACTCGAAATAGCTACTGTTTGCAAATACAAGGATATTACCCGAGCCGACTTGGATGCTGATTACGCCCCAAAAGGCATAATGAACCCCGACCCCATTGAAGTAAAAATCGTAAATGATGTAATTCCCCAAGAACCCGCTATTATTATAACAAATGAAGGTATGTCGCCGCTAAATTCTATTAACGAAAACACACCACCAACAAAAGAGGAGACAAAATAACACATAACATAAAAAGCGACTTACTCGTCGCTTTTTTGCTCCTCTAAAAACTTCATCGTCCTGTCGATTTTTTCTTTGCGGATTTCGTCGATTTTTTCGGTGTCGAACATTATCCTAAGTTGGGCGACCATATTTATAACGTCGGCGATTTCCTCGTTGATATTGTCCGCGTTTTTCTTGGCTTTTTCGGCGTTTACGTCGGCGTCGCCGAAATAATTCTTTTTTATGCGTTTGTATTTACAAAGCGCTTGCGTAAGCTCCGCCATTTCTTCGAGCGCCATGTCGATTTGGCTTTCCTCGCCCCAAACCTCGACCATTTTTTCGTATTCTTTCGTAAAGTTTTCCACTCGGCGACCTACTTTAAATTCTCTGGGTTTAGGCAATCGAGTTCGGGCAAGACAAACCGCCCGTTTTTGCGGATTAAAACGTCGTCAAAATAAATCTCGCCGCCGCCGTATTGTTCGGCGTGGCTATGAACCATATCCCAATGATTTTGGCTGTGGTTGCCGTTCGGAACGTCGTCGTAGCAATTCCCCATCGCCATATGAATCGAAAACGCCATTTTCTCATCGAAAAGAGTATCATACATCGGCTTTAAAACGAACGGATTTACGCCAAAAGCAAACTCGCCGGTATAGCGCGCGCCATCGTCGGCGTTAAGTTCGTGGGCAAGCGCGCTCGTATTACTCGAACTTTCCGAAATTATTTTACCGTTCTTAAATTCGAGGCGAATGTCGCTATGGATAACGCCTTTCCAAAGGCTCGGGATATTAAACTTAATTTTTCCGTTAACGGATTCGCGGATAGGGGCAGTATAGATTTCTCCGTCGGGAATGTTGCATTCGCCGCTGCAAATCTTCGAAACTTGACCCTTAATACTAAATGTTAAGTCTGTTTCAGGCGCAACAATTCGAACCTTATCCGTTTTCGCCATTAAGTTTTGGAGCGGAATCATGGCTTTATGCATCTTATCGTAATCAAGCGTGCAAACGTCATAAAAGAAGTCCTCGAACGCCTCGGTCGAGGTTTGGGCGAGTTGCGCCATACTTTGGTTCGGGTAGCGCAAGATAACCCAATTCGTTTTCATGACGCGGATATCGATATGGATTGGTTTTGAATAAAACTTGGCTTGAATGTCCTTATTTTCTTGCGCAACATCGCTCGTTTCGAAAACGTTTGTCGAAGCCCCAATTCCAATATAAGCGTCGGCGTCCTCGAAAAGCGGTTTCGCGTAGGCGCAAAGGCGTTTCGCGTAATCTTCGGTCGTTCCTTTTAAAACGGCGCGGGAAATTTCTGCGTTTCCTAGCCGAACGAACGGAAACGCGCCGATTTCGTAGGCTTGGTTAACGAGTTCGATAATTAAATATTTACAAGATTCATTGCCCTCGATAATAAGCGTTTGTCCCTTTTTAAGTTGGCATGAGTGGCTTAAAAGTTTCGCGGCGAGTTTTTTAACGCGTGGGTCTTTCATATTATTCTTCGCCTCCGTTTTTTTCGCTCTCTTCTTGATAGATTTTTAAAATTTCGTTAGCGAGAGTTTCATCTTCAACGCTACGGAGCGCCTCTTCGCCCTCAACCGATAACTCGAAAATCGCCGCCTCATCATCCGGCAAGGAAATAGGATGAAGAATTGCATATTTTTTATCGTTATGCGTTATAACAGCGAGTTGTTCGAACTCGTGGCTCGCGCCGTCCTCGTCGAAGAGGAAAATATTCTCGTCGCTATCGCCGAGCAAAAAGTCTAATAAATTTTTGTCGTTCATTATTCTTCCTCCTCTGCGATTATTGCCTCAACAGGGCAAATCTTAACGCAATATCCGCATCCAACGCAAACCGTTTGGTCGACTTCCGCCTGACCGTTCGCGTTAAACTTAATCGCGGAAACGGGGCAGTTCGCAACGCACGAACCGCAAGAAACGCAAGAATCAGTAACTTTTGCTTTCATGAAAATTCTCCTTTTTATCTTTTTATATCCTAATGTATATACGTTTGTAATATCACTGATGCGCTCACGCTGTCAACCCGTTCCTTAACGGCTTCATAGTCGCGGCCGTATTTTTCTTTAAGCGTGTTCTCGGCGAGGCGGCTCGTTAATCTCTCGTCTATTAAGATAACTTCGAGATTAACCGCCACTTCTAACGCGTTTTTAAACTCACGGACCCTCGCGCTCATCTCGCTTTCCGTGCCGTTCATATTAAGCGGCAACCCCATAACGATTTTGCCGATTTTAAGTTCGTCGCAAAGGTTTTTAATCGCCGTTATGTTGCGCTCCTCACCCTTATTTTCGATAACGCCGTAAGGGCTTGCGATTATTCCGAGCGGGTCAGTCGTCGCTAAGCCGATGCGTTTTAAGCCGTAATCTATTCCTAAAAACTTCATTATTTTTATTGATTTCCTTCCTTTTATGCGCTATAATAACATATGTTTAATTTAATGTTAAGCGAATTTGGGCTTTGGGGGATTGTTGCGATTTTATTAGGGCTTGTTGTTTTAGGTTTCTTAGCGGCATTCCTAAACGTCGGCGTTTGGTTTCGGGCTTTAATCTCGGGCGCGCATATCTCGTTTCTAACTCTAATTCGGTTAAAGATTAAAAAGATGGATAGCCGCGCAATCGCTGACTTTTATATAAAAGCGCGAAAAAGTGGCGTTAAAATAACTGTTATCCAAATAGAAAACCATATCCAAGCGCACGGCAATATCGACGTTGTTATCGACGCCTTAATCGCGGCTCATAACGCGCAAATCGCCCTAACGCCTGAGATTGCGATGGCGATTGACCTTGCTGGGCGAAATATCCGCGACGCGATTAAGCATTGCATAACGCCGAAAGTTATCGAAACAATGAAAGTTACCGCGGTTGCGAAAAACGGTATCGAGTTAACAGTCCGCGCGAAAATAACCCTTCGAACAAACCTTAAACGAATTATCGGCGGCGCGCTCGAGGAAACGATTATAGCCCGCGTTTGCGAAGGTATCGTTACGACGATTGGTAATGCTGACAACCATAACGACCTGCTCGAAAGCCCAGACCGAATTTCAAAAACAGTCCTCGTTAACCGCAGTATTTCAAGCGATACAGCTTTCGATATACTTTCGATTGATATAAGCGAAATTGACGTTGGTCGAAATATCGGCGCGGAACTCGCGATTGACCAAGCCGAGGCTACGAAATATATAAGCCAAGCTGACGCCGAGAAACGCAGAAGTGATGCGCTCGCGGCGGAACAAGAAATGCGAGCCCTAACGCAACAAATGCGCGCGAAAGTTGTTGAGGCGGAGTCTATGGTTCCTTACGCAATCGCTGACGCGTTCCAAAAAGGCAACATCGACGTTAAAGATTATTATAAACTGCAAAACGTTTTGAGCGATACGGAAATGCGAAAAGCAATCGGCGGCGCGCCAACGAGCGACAGCGTAACTCCGCAAAAAAAGAAAACGAGGCTAAGTTAAGTATGTTTTTAGCGGTTGACAGTTCGATTATTTTAGTTATTGGCGGGCTTTTATTGATTGTTGCGCTGCTTTTTATCGGCGACTGGCTTATTAAACGCCAACCGAAACTAAGTTCGCCAAAAGAAAAAACCGAAAAAGAAGAAATTAAAACCGAAGAATCCGTTAACAATAATAATAAAGAAGAAAAAGACGAAAAAGCGGATTATATCGTCGGGTCGAGCCTCGCGGAGGCTATCGAAAAAGAAATCGAAGCGAACCCTAGCGAAACGAAGGACGCCGCAAAAGCCGGGTTCCGCCCCTCTATACTCGAAAAGCGTAAGGCCGCGCGCGCGAGCATTAAAGAATATTATGAAAAACGACATCAAATCAAAATGACGCAAGAAGAAATGCAAAAAGCGGAAGACCTTGAAGAGAGCGGGGCAGTTCTTTCGCTCGAAGATTTCCGTAAACTCGAAGCAATCAAAAGCGTCGGCGACAACCGCGCCGAAAACCCTTATAAGTTTTAGGTTAGAAATTGTCTTAGTCTAAATCTCTTATAAAACTCGTGTATCCATCATTATATATAGTAATGGGTGCTTTTTTTATTTTGCAAAGCGAGAATAAGTCGGCGACGGTAGGCGGGGTTAAGCTCCTCTTAGATTTTTCGCGCGAGTCGATTTCAGTTAAGGTTAAAAACGGCGAGGTTCGGGTTTTAGGGCAAGGGCTTGTTATCGAGCGCTTTGACGAGGACGAAATGAAAATCGTCGGCAAAATAGAGAATATCGAAACGAATATGAATAGGGGAGCTGGCGCGAAATGAAAAATTTTTGGGGGGCCGCCGAGTTTAAGGTTAAGGATTTAAATATTTCAACGCTAAATTCGCTAAAACAATATAACTTATCCGCCGTATCGCATAAAGAGGATAAAGCCGCGGAAGGGGAGGCGGCGGACGAGGTTATATCTTTCCGCGCGCCTATTAAATATAAGAAAAAAATCCTAAAATTGCTAAAAAACCATGAAGTTTCGGCGAGGGATAAATTCGGCGCAATTAACGTTTTTAGGTTTTTTATTAAAAAGCCGGTTTTAGTTTTGATTATGCTCGGGTTGGTTTTTGTTGCGTCGTTATTTAATAATTTAATCTTTAATATAAAAATATATGGAGCGAGCGGCGACAGGGAACAAGAAGTTTTCGAGTATATAGAAGCGCTCGGCGTTAAGAAGTTTGGCAGGCGAGAGAAACTTTCGAATACGGAGTTAATTGCGATTGAGAACAATTTCGCTTGGGTCGCCCACGCAACAAGCGAGGTTCGCGGGCATACCCTCATCATTAACGTTTACGAGGCGGAAAATAACGTTAAGCCGATAAGTTTCGACATTTATTCCGCCGAAAACGCAGTTATCTCGCATATTAACGTTTTTAGCGGAACGGTTCAAGTCAAGGTCGGCGATGTCGTTCAGCGCGGCGACTTATTAGTCCGCGGGGTTTATCTCGATAAGTTAGGCGCGGAGGTTCCAATTCGTGCGGAGGCGGATATTTGGGGCATCGTCAGTTTTTCTAAGTCGAAAACTTTTAAATATGACGCCGAAATAGAAAGCATTAAAGAAAGTTTAGCCCGCGAACTTATAACGGAAAATTTCCTCGAAACGCCAACCTTTAAGACTTTTATAAAAATCGAAAACGACAAAAAAATCCTCGAAGTCGTTGCAACCGAAACGCGATTGGTATAAAATTAAATTAATGGAAGAATTACTTGAAAAAGTTTTCGGCGCGGCTTGCGAAGAGTTTGGGCTTAATCCCGCGCGCATAAACGCGAATGTTTTTTTCGTTTCAAAATCCGAAATCCGCGCGGCTAACCGCGAACATCGAAATATCGACCGCGCGACCGACGTTCTTTCGTTCCCGATGCTTAACTTAAACGAGGGTAAACTAGACCTAAAAAACTTCGACGAGGTTTATAAAAACGATATAAATCGCGAAACGAATAAACTTGACCTCGGCGACATTTTAATTTGCTGCTCGGTCGCGAAATCGCAAGCGCGGCTTTACGGTCATAGCGAGGAGCGCGAAATTGCGTTTTTGTATCTGCATGGGTTATTACACCTCCTCGGTTTCGACCACATAAACGAAGCGGACGAGATAAAAATGCGCGCCGCCCAAACGCAAATCCTCGAATCGATAGGGCAGGGGGTTTAAGATGAACTCGCATAAAGTCATTTCTAAATTTATTCTCAAAAGATATTCCCACGGTGAGAAAAAGCGGGAGCTTGTTTACTGTGTGCCATTAAAGCATCTGGAATACAAACTCGGTGACGAAACGCTCAAATACGAACCGTATAATCTATATGAGATCTATATAAGTCTGTTAGGAACTGAAAAGGATTATTTTGATAAAAATACTGATAAGAGATTGGGCGATACACGAGAGAGTAAGATGGGAAATTTTTTGACCGACTTGGACAAAAAAGTAAAAGAGAGATCAACCATAACTAAGAACAATATGAATTTCTTTATTAAAAATAAAGATATAATGCTAAAATTCTTCGCTCAATATTGGGTAAGGCGTCAGCTTGTAAGTGACCCCAAAAGAAATGATGCCGTCAATGCGATTTTAGACGTGGAAGATAATGTGAAATTATTTAACTTCAATAACAAACAAATGAGCACTTATGAGTTTATGGCAAGTTTAGATTTTCTAACGGACGAGCAAATTCAATTTTTTGCAGATAAATCCGACACGACGAAAGAGAAATTAGTCGAGTGTATAAACCGTGCAAAAGAAATGGTAAAAACTAATAGTAGCGACATGAAAAATTTCACCAATAAATTTCAAGTCGGGCTATTTATGAATAAAACAAATAAAGGGTTTTTCGTGTCGGATAATCTACTCTATACAGTTTTTCTTCCAAATTATAACTTATGCTCGGCAAAACGTGGCGAACTCTTAGAAATGAAACGGGAGCATTTTGTTATGCCTTTAACTCCAAACATAGCATTATTGTTTCGACAAAAAATTAACGAAGAAGAAAATGGCGTTTTTACCTGCGGAGTTGATAAAGAATCGCAGGTAAATATACTCAACGAAGCTTGTTGCCACTTCGCAAAGAAGAATGGCGCAGAGTTTGTTGTGGGGTATAAAGAAGGACTAGAAGAATTTATTAAAAATCAAAAATCTGCTTTAAACTAAAAAAATTCGTCACGAATTATTCCTTGCTATTTCGTTTGTATTCGCCTAAAATTCTTATAGATGGATAACGCAATGACGAAGGAAATGGTTGTTCGCCTGATTGGCGCGGCAAAAAAGGCGAGCGAGAACGCTTATTGTCCGTATTCTGGGCGCGCGGTTGGGTGCGCGCTGCTTTGCGCAGACGAAAAAAACGATAATTATATAACGTCGGGCTGCAATATCGAAATCGGCGACTTTGAATCGACGATAAACGCCGTCGACGGGGCAGTGGGGCGCGCGATTGCCGACGGTTATTCGAGTTTTAAAGCGATTTGCCTTTTTAGCGCGGAAGCTATGCCTTATCTAACTGGCTCGATGCGCCAAGTTTTAGCCGAATTTAGCCGAGATTTATCGCTAAAAATTATCGTTTCTACGAACAAAAGCTACGACATAATCGATCTCGCAAACCTTTTTCCGCTCGCGCCTAAGTTCGATATTGAAAATTAACGGAAGATATGTTATAATAATGTTATGGATTTATATACTCCAAATAAAAAACTTTGCGCGTTTAGATTTACGACGAAAAACAACGAGCCTTTTATAATCGCGCAGTTTTTAAAGGGTAACAATATCATAACCAGCGCCTATCCGGAGGACGAACTCGGAGAGGAATTATTAAAAATGCAAGCGGGCAGGGAAGCGAAGATCCCGCAAGCAATCTCATCATCTTTGGCAACCGTTAGAGAATCTTATGATGAAAATTCCCTTACTAAGTTCATGCATCTTGGACTTTTAAACACTAAGGAAGGCTATCGCAAAAAAGGCATCGGCGGGGAAGTGTTTGAGTTAACAGCTAGGGAATGTTTTGAGCAGGGAATAAAGCGAATGTTTTGGCAAGCTTCATCTACTGCTGATAAACTTTATGAAGAACACGGGGCAAAGCCATACACTCAAACAATTTATACGCATAATCCTGCTGACAAATCTAAGAGAATAATCCTTTTCGTGCCAAGCCATATGCTCGATACGTCCGCGCCCCGAACCATCGCTAGTCAACCAAGCGAAGAATTTAGCGCGCTCATACACGAAACTTTACCCGAATTCAACGCGTTTAGAAACGGACGGATGTTCTAGCCAACGACAGGGCTGTCAAGGCTCTAATTTATAGATAATTTATGTAATATTTAACCATATTTAAGCCGCCATTTATACAACACAACAATGCGTATAATAATAATTATACGCAATGTTAAGGCTTTTTATATGGGTTTTTTATGTATTGTTGTATATAAATTATCGTGTGAGGTGTATGTATTCACTTAATGTAATATTATTCTCCGCATTAAATTTCGGTAAATTATCCCGTATGAGCTTGTCGAACTCGGGGTTAGGCTGGCTTGCGAAAGTTCGTGGCTTGGATGTATCGAGTATATAGTCTGAAGTGTAGGTGTCTGTACGCTCGATGCCATACATATTTGTATAAGTGTACATATAAATGTCTTTTTTATATGGCTCTGCCCCGTGTTCTTCATAAAATTTATCAGCATCAGGTAAGGAGGTCCAAAACATCCGACTTAATTTCCGCTCAAAACATTCTTGCGCCGTTAGTTCGAACAATTCCCCGCCAATACCCATTCCCCGATAGCCTTCCTTAGTGTTTAAATCTTTAAGTCCCATGGATTTAGGAAAGAATTCTTCGTCAAGCAGTTTAAAGTTTTTCATACGAAAATCTTGGATAATTGCCTGAGACGTTGCGATTGCGGCTGGGATTCTTGCCTTTCGCCCAGCTTTTATATTAAATAATTCCTCGCCGAACGCGTCCTCCGGATAAGCGCTAGTTATGATATTATTGCCCCATAAAAACTGTGTGATGATAAGCGGCTCGTTAATTTCTTTCGCTTTAAAACTAAACGCGCAAAGTTTTTTTTGGTAGGTATACAAATCCATTTAATATTATAACATATCTTTGTTAGTTTTCAAGACCATCTTAAAGCACAAACTTGCGTAAATCCGTCTTTTTAATAAGCATACTCATGTTTTTGTCGACGAATTCCTTATCGACGACGACGGTTTTCTTGTGTTTTCCGTCTGCGCCGAATGAAACTTCCTCTAAGAGCGCCTCAACGATATTATAAAGCCGCCTAGCGCCTAGGTTTTCGTTTGTTTCATTTTCGCGCTCAGCTAGGCTCGCAATCTCCTCGAGCGCCTCATTAGTAAACGAAAGGTCTACCCCGTCAACGCTTAAAAGTTGGGTGTATTGTTTCGTTATGGCGTTGTCTGGCTGGGTCAAAATCTTAACGAAATCCTCTTTCGTGAGGCTCGCGAGTTCAACTCTAATCGGAAAACGCCCTTGAAGTTCTGGAATTAAGTCGGTTGGCTTGCTAATATGGAACGCGCCAGCCGCGACAAACAAGATAAAGTCGGTTTTTATCGCGCCGTATTTCGTTTGGACCGTGCAGCCCTCAACAATCGGCAAAATATCGCGTTGAACACCCTCGCGCGAAACCTCAGGCCCATTTCCGCCGCCTTTCGAAGCGATTTTATCAATCTCGTCAATAAAAATTATGCCTTGTTGTTCGGCTTTTTCGAGCCCCTCATGAATCATAGCCTCTTTATCTATTAACCTATCCCCTTCCTCGGCGGTCATTTGTTCGCGCGCAACCGAAACCGCAACGAGGCGTTTTTTTGATGGTCGTTTTGGCGCGCCTTTAAATTGCGACATAACATTATCGAAAATATTCCCGAGTTCAAGCCCCATTTCCATAGGCGCTTGCCCCATAAGCGAAATCGTTTGCGGCGCGTTTTGGACGTCGACTTCGATTAGGAAATTTTCTAACTTACCCTCGTCGTATTCCTGCTCGGTTTGCCCACGCAAAATATCCTCCGGCGTTTCCGTCGCTTTTTGTTTCTTCATAAAAGTTATAGCGTCGATAAGGCGTTTCCTAACAACCGCTTGCGTTTTTTCCTTAACTTCTTGTTGTTTTTCCTCGCGAACCATTCTAATCGACGCCTCAACAAGGTCGCGAACCATGCTCTCAACGTCGCGCCCAACATACCCAACCTCGGTATATTTCGTTGCCTCAACCTTAATAAAAGGCGCGCCAACAAGTTTCGCAAGTCGTCTTGCGATCTCAGTCTTTCCAACGCCGGTTGGGCCCTTCATTATGATGTTTTTCGGCGTAATTTCGTCGCTAATCCCTTTCGGTAAACGGCTACGGCGATAACGATTTCGAAGCGCAACCGCAACTGCCCTTTTCGCGCTTTGTTGTCCAATAATATACCTGTCGAGCTGCTCGACAATCTCTTTTGGTGTTAAATCCATAATCCTATTATAACACGCCACGCGATTTTATCAATCATAAATTATAGCTAAAATCGCACCCCCAATTTATCAAAAATTGTTTGCGTTTTGTTTATCATATTATTATAGTTTGATATTGGGGGATTTATATAACTGTGGCAAAGAAAAAAAATAATACAGCCGAAACAGCGACCGTTATGAAATCGCCGACAGCTGTCGTTTCATTTATTATAACTCTTGAAATTTTAGGTATTTTAATACTCATAGCCGCGTTTATTATTTATAACTCGAAAACAATCCTTATGAGCGGCGTTTCGAATGAAATTATCTCTAATAGTTTATTTTGGCTGTCGATTGCTTTGGCGGTGCCCGGGCTTATATATTTAATACTTTATATAATAACGCCGCATACTCCAAACGTTTCCGCAACTTCAACTTCAACTCCAACGGGGGCAAGCTATGAACAATCGGACGATTTCGCGACGAATATAGAAAACACAACGAGCTACGAGCGCAACGACGAGTGGGTCGAAACCGAAGCCGAGCAAAAACAACAAGAAGAAGCTAGGGATGCCCTCGCCTATACGAGCGCAGAATATATTCCTGATGACGCCGTTCCCGTTAGCGATACGCCGCGAGAGATGACTGACGAAGAGCGCGCAATCGCGGAACTCGAAAATTGGCGTAATCAACAAATGGCGCAAGATAGTAGGGAGCCCGCTGTTGCTGCCGATGATGTTTATCAGCCCGAGCCTTATGATGCCGCGCCCGTTGATTATATTACTCCACAAACCGAGCCTGACGAAGATTTTAACGAGGTAAAAAGAGAAAATAACTCCGCCGATGATTTCGTCGCCGAGCAAACCTCCCCCGCCACCGAATTCGTAGACGACGAAAACGCGATTGCGTTATCTAGCGATATTATTACCCAAGCCAATGAAGAAATAGAAGAAATTCGCCGCATTAAAGTTCCAGGTGCGGAGGATTTAAATTTAGCTGACGATTACGAAACGCCCGAAGAAGAAACGGAGGAACAAAAAGACGGGGGTTATAAAACGCCGGAAGAAAAACCCGAAGTGCAAGATACAAACGCCTATTACACCGAAACGCCTGAAGAAAAACCAGAAGAAGAAATTAAAGACGAAGAGGCTGACGAGTTAGATGACCTTTATAATAGACTACAAGCCGAAATTGACGGCAATAAAAATTATAACGCCGAAGAAGAAGTCGCGAACGTTGAACAACAAGCTCCGCAAGAATATTTCGTCGAAAATATTGAAGTCGCCGATCAACAAGTTCCGCAAGAAGAACCGCAAACCGTTGAAGAAACCCCGAAAAAAGAGGCTAATGTCGTTTCATTTAAGGCTAAGGGCAAGAAAAAGAGCGCAAAAAAAGAACTCAAAGAGGCGCTTTATACCGACGAAAATCTTAATCTTCTCTTTAAAAAATATTTCGGCGAAGTGGCGGGTTGTTTTACTATGAACCGCGGGGATTTTAAAGATAAATACGGCATCGCGCCATATAATAAAGTTGTTGTTAAACATAGCGAATACCCTGACGAACCCGATACGGTCGAATATGTTATGCTCGCGACGAAGGCTAAGTTAAAGAAGTTTTGCGAGGTTCTTGTTGACGTCGATAAATTCATTAACCACCAAAAACTTTATCCAGCGTTCATTGAACTTAAAGTTAGCGGTGTTTCGCTCCAAAGGATGAGCGAGAAGTTGCATACCCTTTATAACAAACTTTATAAAGACGATTTTGTTAACGATTTAAAGCCGAAAGCAAATTTCGATAATGTTTTATTCATAGTTTCGAGCAACTATATTATGCAGCAATTCGACTTTAATGAAATTTTCGTTAATCCTCCGGAGGGTAATGACGTCGAAGCGTTTATAGGCTATTTAAAAGACCTTAGCATTCGCGAGAAATTTATGAACCTTAGCGGATTCAATCCTCCGAAATATAAAGACGTTAAGGCATTAGAATATCTAAATGACCCTAACGTTCGCGATAAATTTACTAATTTTAACATGAGTTTGCGCGAAATGGGCTTTAAAAACGAGAAAGAGGCGCTTTATATAATGTTTATCGAGTCTATTAAAGATAGGTTTACAACCGACGAATTGCGCGAACATATCTTTAAGAACGTTAAACAAAGTAAGAAAATAAAATAAGAAATAACTACATAAACTAAAAAGTGAAGAAAAAACGTCGCATTGTTGCTGTTTTACTTTGCGCCGCTCTTCTTATAAGCGCGTTTTTTTGCGCGATTTTCTTTATGTTTCCGCTTAAATACGAAAGACAGATAAACGAGGCGAGCGCGCAGTTTGGCGTTGAGCCTGCCCTTATCGCGAGTATTATAAACGCCGAGAGCGGTTTCAACGCGTCGGCAGTTAGCCCGAGGGGCGCGGTCGGGTTAATGCAAATTCTCCCCTCGACTTTCGAGTTCGTTAAGACTTTTGAGGTTTTCGCGAGCGACGCGCTCGGCGACGACTTATTCGACCCGAAAGTTAACATTCTCGCCGGAACCGCCTACCTTAAATATTTACTAACTAAGTTCGGCGACCTAAAAACTGCGCTTTTCGCCTATAACGCCGGCGAAGGCAATACAAGGCTTTGGCTTAAAACCCAAAGCGCCGACGCCCTCGAAAAAACGCCGTTCGCGGAAACGAATTCCTACGCCGACAAAGTCCTAAACGGCATCGGCATGTATTACTGGCGAATTTAGTTTAATCATATATGAATAAAGCGCGCCATATATTTTGGTATGGAAAATAACCGCACTTATCCTTTTACGCCCGAAAAACTCGACTATAAACTCGGCGACCTCGAGCCGTTTATCGACGCGAAAACGATGCAACTGCATTATGA
>JAISHI010000014.1 GCA_031262595.1 Christensenellaceae bacterium
CAATGAATTTTCGTTCATTATATCCTAACTGTTTACCCATCTTTTCTCCTTTACTAAAATGTCATTTTAATAAAGTCTTTTCATCCTCACAAGATGTGCATTTAATTTTTCAGTCGACCGCAAGAATTCGGAACTCTTGATTAACTCCTGGCTAATTTTGGGCGGCGCCTTTTTTGCCCATTTCCGCGTCTTTTTCGGTTAAATAGTCCCGCTATTCCGCCCTCAAAAGCCGCAAAAATGGTCTAAAAATTCACTCGCCAAAAATTGTCATTAGTTAATCAAGAGTTCCATACAAATTTATATGGCTAAAAAACAAAAAATTTGTATCGTCGTGGCGTCCGTTATCGCGATTATTTGCATCGCGCTTATGTCGGTTTTGTTGCTGACTGGCGGGGTTTCGATAACCGGCGACGGCATGTATTTAAAGGCGTTTAAGGCGGCGGCGAAGAATGCGGACGAGATTTCGATGGAGATAAATTATAAAAACGCCGACCATACCCTAACCGTTTCGCAAACGACGGAATACACAAACCGAACAGGCGGCGAGCTAACCGAGATTTTTTTTCATACCTACGCGAACGCATACAACATCGAGAGTGACTTTCCGCCGGTTTCGTTAAGCGACCAAGCGACGGCATACCCAAACGGACTTAGCGACGGATACCTAAACATTATCGACCAAATAAAAATGGACGGAACGGCAGGAATGTTTCAATACGAAAATAAGGACAAAACTATTCTAAAAGTTCTCTTGCCAACCCCTCTTAAAGAAGGCAAAACCGCCGAAATATACATTAAATATCGCATAACGCTCGCGAACGTTGCGCATCGCTTGGGGTTCGTCGGCAATACAATCAATTTAGGGTCGTTCTACCCCGTTCCTGCGGTTTTCGAGAATGGAGAATGGCAAGTTCATGAATATTCAAGCAACGGCGACCCGTTTTATAACGAGATTTTTAACTTTGACGTCGAAATCGAAACCGATACCCCATTTATCATCGCCCATAGCGGCACTTCCGAGGAAAAAACCGCCGAGGCGACCCGCGAAAAACATATAACCGCGAGCGCAATCCGCGACTTTGCGATTGTTATGTCGACGGATTTTAAGGTTTTGTCCGCGAAATCGGGCGACGCAATGGTCAACTACTTCTATATTTTAGATAAAAACCCCGAGGCTAGCCTAAAAGCCGCGGTAGATTCCGTTAAAACTTTCTCGAAAACCTTTTGCGCCTATCCTTACGCGAGCCTCGCGGTCGTTGAAACCCCATTCCTTCACGGCGGAATGGAATACGGCGCGCTGGTTTATATTTCGAATGCCGTTAGCGAGCCAGCCGAATACGAACGCGTTATAGTCCACGAAATCGCGCATCAATGGTGGTTCGGGATAGTCGGCAACGACCAAACGCGAACGGCTTGGATTGACGAGGGGCTCGCGGAGTATTCTTGTTTCGTTTTTTATAAGTTAAACCCCGAATATAAAAGTTATGACGCGAAAAAAACTATCGAAAACCTACAAAATAATATCGTCGCCTACCAAAAAATCGTTAGCGGCGTTAACGGCGAGTTCGATAGGTCGATGTCGCGCGACATAAACGAGTTCAATACCCCCCTCGAATACGTTCTCGCGACCTACTCGCGCGGAATGCTGCTCTTTTATAACCTTTCCGAAATCGCCTCGTTCGAAAAACTTAACTCAGGGCTATCTAGTTTCGCGAAAACAAACGCCTTTAAATTCGGGACGAGAGAAAACCTCGTTAAGGCTCTCGAAAAAAGTTGCGGAACAAAACTCGAAACTTATTTTGAGGGTTGGGTTTCCGGCGCTTCGGCTTAAATTAGTTTAATGATTATTGACTAAACGGTCGAGCGCGCGGTAGCCGATTGCCTCCTCTATATGCGATTTCTTTATTTCTGGGCTAGCGTCGATGTCCGCGATTGTTCGCGCAACCTTTAAAATCCGCGTATATGCGCGGGCGGAAAGTTTTAACCGCTCGAACGCGCTCTTTAAAACTTGTTCACATTCCGGCGACAAACGGCAAAACTCCTTAACATCCTTCGCGCTCATTTTTGCGTTAGAATAATAATCCTTGCCCGAGAACCGTTCGAGTTGCTTCGTTCGCGCCTTATTAACGCGGGCGCGGACGTTTTCGCTCGGCTCTTCGAGGTCGGTTGTCGAAAGGTCGTCGTAAGACACGCCGTCGACTTCGATATGAAGGTCAATCCTATCGAGGAGCGGGCCCGAGAGGCGCGACATATATTTTTGGATGCACGTTTGGTTGCAAGTACATTTATGCGCCCGACTTCCGTAATAACCGCATGGGCAAGGGTTCATCGAGGCGACGAGCGTAAAACTTGCGGGATATTCGATGCTGCCGTTCGCGCGCGAAACGACAATTCGGTTGTCCTCGAGCGGTTGGCGCAAGAGTTCGAGGCAGTTCCGTTGGTATTCCGGCATTTCGTCGAGGAACAAAACGCCGTTATGCGCGAGCGAAATTTCACCCGGCTTTGAGTTCGAACCGCCGCCCGCAAGCGCAGGCCCGCTGGCTGTATGGTGCGGAGTTCGGAACGGTCGGGTTGTTATAATGCCGAACTTGCTGTCGAGGACGCCCGCGATTGAGTGGATTTTTGTGCATTCGATGCTTTCCTCGAACGTTAAATCGGGCAAAATCGTCGGGAAACATTTCGCGAGCATAGTCTTTCCGCTTCCCGGAGGTCCAATTAAAAGGATGTTATGTCCGCCCGCCGCCGCAACTTCGAGCGCGCGCTTCGCGATGTATTGCCCCTTAACATATTTAAGGTCGGCGTCGAAATGGCTTTCATTTTTAATTTCCGCGAACGAAAGCGGCTCGACTTCGCGCAAGTTATTAAAATTTTCCGCAAAATAGCCGTAAACCTCGAAAAGCGTTTTTGCGGTTAGAATCTTAACGCCCGAAACAAACCGCGCCTCATGCTCATTGGCTTTTGGGATTATAACGCAAGGAATTTTGTTTTGAACGGCGGTTATAAGCATAGGGAGCAGCCCGTTAACCTTTTTAAGTTCGCCGTTAAGCCCGAGTTCGCCGATAAACGCGAAATCGTCAGTATCCTTTTTTAGTTCGCCCGCCGACGACAAAATCCCAACCGCAATCGCAAGGTCATAAATCGCGCCTGTTTTTTGCGTGTTGGCAGGCGCCAAGTTTATAACGATGCGCCCGAGCGGAAATTTTATGCCGCTGTTCCTAATCGCGCTATGAACGCGCTCCTTACCTTCTTTAACGGCGGTGTCCGGAAGGCCGACAAGCGTATACGACGGCATGCCTTTCGCGATGTCGACTTCCGCCGAAACGACATACCCCTCAACGCCAACAACCCCGAAACTTTTAACTTTTGTTATCATTAAATGAATAATAAAGTATCGATTTTAATTTCGCAACAAATTCGGCGAGGGTTTGTGTTCGGTTATTTTTAATTTTTGTTATCGCTGAGCAGGTTGAAAATTTCTTGGGCCTGCGCGACGCATTCGACGATTGTTTGCGTTCCGTTTTTACAATCGCCCGCGAAGAAAATATTCGGGTTTTCCGTTTTGAACTGCGGTTTATTTTGCCCGATTGCAACGACAATTTTATCGCAATTTAGCGTTTCGCCGTTTTCAAAAACTAAGCCCCGTTCATCAATTTTTTTCGTCGAAGAATCAAATTTAAATTCGACACCCATCGTTTTTGCCATCTGGCGTTCGCGTGGCGCGCATTTAAGGCTATTTGCATCTTTATAGTAGACGATGATTGCGCGCGACTTTGGGTTCGCGACCTTAACGGTTAACGCGCAATCAATCGCAGTATCGCCGCCGCCAATAACTGCGACAACTTCGCCGTCCGCGAACTTCGGAAGAGCGTTATGCGCCGCCGCTAAAAACTCTATTGCGCCGAAAACGTTGTCGCGCTCCTCGCCCGAAATTCCTAGTTTTTTACTCTCCCATGCGCCAGTAGAAACTATAACTTTATCGAATTTATCCAAATATTTTTCGATGTTAACTAAATCGGCGGTTGTTTTCATCTCGAATTTAACGCCGACGGATTCTAACTTCGCTTGAATTTTATCAAAAAGCGTTTTATCGAGGCGGCAATCCGGAATCCCATACCTCATCATTCCGCCGACTTTTTCGTTGTTGTCGATAACGGTTGCGCTATGCCCCGCTACCGATAAATAAAACGATAACGATAAGCCGACCGCGCCAGCTCCTATTATAAGGAAGCGTTTCGGATTCGCATTAACTTCCCGCTCGAACTTAAAATCGCTATCTAAAAACTTTTTTGAAACCTCGTTTTCGATTGCGTTAAAGTCGACGCCCATTCCGCGGTTAAATCGGATGCAGGTCGGGTTGCAAAATTTATAGGCTGGGCAGACCGCGCCGCAAACCGCCGACAACGGATTGTTCCTAAAAAGCATCGCGCCGGCTTCGAGTTCGCGCCCTTCTTTAATGAGTTTAATCGCGTCGCGAATATGCGTTTTCGCTGGGCAACCGTCGCAAAAGGGCTTTAAACACCCCAAACACTTTTGAATTTCATTCGTTGCAGTTTCGCTAAATTCCATCGCTTTAATCATATAAAAGAACCGTTGATTTTGCAACTTATTATGTGCCATAATAATTATATGTTTATAGACAAAGTTCAAATCGTTATTCGCGCTGGCAACGGCGGCGACGGGCATAAGTCGTTTTATCGCGATACGCTTAATATGACGGGCGGCCCAGACGGCGGCGACGGCGGGCGCGGCGGGAATGTTGTTGCGATCGGCGACCAAAATATCGATAATCTTGTTGGCTTTCATTTTAGCCAAAAGTTTAATGCGGAAAACGGCGAGAACGGCGGACGCGGAAAGAAACACGGAAAAAATGGCAAGGATTTAGTTATCCGCGTTCCCCTCGGGACTAAAATTATAAAAGAAACGGGCGAAATCGTCGCGGATATAACGCGGCACGAGCAAACCGAAGTTCTTTTAAAAGGCGGCGCTGGCGGGCTCGGGAATATGCACTTCGCGACCTCGACAAAGCAAACGCCAAACTTTTCGCAAACCGGCGAGATTACGAAACCCTATAATATAACGCTCGAACTCTCGACAATCGCCGACGTTGGACTTATCGGTTTCCCGAACGTTGGGAAATCGACGCTGCTATCCGTTATAACGCGCGCGAATCCGAAGATTGGGAACTATCATTTCACGACGGTTTTCCCGAATATCGGCATCGCAAATGTTTTCGGCGAAAATATCGTTATCGCGGATATCCCGGGGTTAATCGAAGGCGCGAGCGCGGGCGCGGGGCTCGGGATAGATTTCCTTAAACATATTTCGCGAACTAGATTACTTATTCATATCGTTGACATAGCCGAAACTGAGGGGCGAAATGCGTTAGACGATTATAAAATAATAAACAACGAACTTAAAGGGTTTGGTTCTGCCCTAGATAAGAAACCGCAAATCATTGCGCTCAATAAATGCGATGCGCTAGCAGGCGATAAAACGAAAATTAAAGACTTTAAAAAAGCGGTTAAGAATAAAAAGATTTTCGAGATTTCCGCGTTCGGACATTCGGGCGTTAAAGAACTTTTAGAAGAGGTTTATAAGGAATTAAAGAAAATTCCTAAAATTGAGGCAACAACCGAAACGACCGCGCTCGAAGATTATGTTGATAAATCGGCGTTTGAGGTCGTTAAAAACCTTAACGGTTTCGAGGTTAAAGGCGCGTTTATAGATAATATTGTCCGCGGCGTCGTTCTCGAAGATACAGAAAGCCGAATGTATTTCCATAAAAAACTCGAAGAAGCCGGCGTTTTTAAGGCGCTAAAAAAGGCGGGGCTAGAAAGCGGAGACACGGTTAAAATAAAAAACCAAGAGTTTACTTGGGAAGAGTAGACGAAGAATATACAAAAAAACATCGGGAATTAAACTCGATGTTTTCTAAACGCACGAAAATTTAGTCGAGCCCTAATACTTCTTTTGCTTCGTAAATCATATCAATATCTCCGCAAAGATACGTATCATAGTGTTCGCATTTCTCTCCTATTACAGCGAAATTACTACGGTGTGTCTCTAAACGTCTTCGTTCGTGACCGTTTGTTGGGTCTACGACAAGATGTCGCGAATTCACAATGGATTTGCAAAGCTTTTCGCATTTTTCGCAATTAAAATCATCTATATTAGCCATACGACTATTCTATACTAAGTATTTAAAAATGTCAATAGTTTTTATTCTTTTTTGTTGCATTGTATCGCGGTCGCGGATTGTTATCATTCCGTCGTTAAGGGTTTCATAGTCGACGGTTATGCAAAACGGCGTCCCGATTTCGTCTTGGCGGCGATAACGTTTTCCAATTGAGCCGGCGTCGTCGTAGGTTGCGTCAAACTTTTCGGCAACAGTTTTATAAATTTCCTCGGCTTTTTCCGTTAAACCTTTCTTTTGCAGCGGCAAAACGCAAACTCTATACTGCGCTAACTCTTTTTTAAGTTTTAAAACGATGCGCGTATCGCCCTCGGCGACGGTTTCCTCGTTATAAGCGTCGCAAAGAATCGCCAAGAAAAGTCGGTCTGCCCCGTGGCTGGACTCTATAACAGTCGGGATAAACTTTTCGTTCGTAATCGGGTCTAGATATTCCATAGATTTTCCGCTGTGGTTTTGGTGGCTGGTTAGGTCATGCGTTCCGCGATGGTGAGTTCCGTTAATCTCGCCCCAACCGAACGGAAAGTTATATTCACTATCGCAGGCGGCTTTCGCATAAAACGCTAACTTTTCGTGGTCGCGGAAACGCAAATTCTCAGGCCTAATCCCAAGAGTTTTCGTATAAAAGTTCATGGCTTTGTCTTTGCATTTATTGTAAAAATCCTTGGCTTCACTATCGCGGCAAAAAAGTTGGTGTTCCATTTGCTCGAACTCGCAAATCCTAAAAATAAAGTTGCCCGGCGTTATTTCGTTGCGAAAGGCCTTACCGATTTGCCCGAGCCCGAACGGAACTTTAAGGCGCATGGTTCGCTGAACATTTTGGAAGTTTATATATTGGCTTTGCGCGGTTTCTGGGCGCAAGAAAAGTTCCGTTCCTGCGTCCTCGGTAACGCCGCGATGCGTTTTAAACATAAGGTTGAATTGGCGAACCGGCGTCCAATCGCAAGCGCCGCACCTCGGGCATTTAAGTTTGTTCTCAGTTATATATTTAAAAAGTTCGTCGTTACTCCAACCGTCCGCGCTGTAAACTTTTCCGGTGTCCTCGATGAGTTTGTCGGCGCGGCTTCGGGATTTACAATGTTTACAATCCATAAGCGGGTCGGTAAAACCGCCAACGTGCCCGCTCGCGACCCAAACTTCGCGGTTCATCAAAATCCCGCCGTCAATCCCGACGCTGTTCTCGTTTTTCTTAACGAATTCCTCCCACCAAAGCCTCTTAATCTTATTTTTAAGTTCGACGCCGAGCGGGCCGTAGTCCCAACTGTTCGCGAGCCCGCCGTAAATCTCGCTGCCCGCGAAAATAAACCCGCGGTTCTTCGCAAGCGCAACAATCTTTTCAATATTATACATAACGTTATTATATATTCGCCGCGCGCAGTTTGCAACTATAACTTGACCCGAAAAGACAGGCGTTTTATAGCCGAAAAGACGCCGAAACAGTGCGCGTTATTTGAGGGGTATCGCCGTGATTTTGCCCGTCGCCATGTTTTTAATTAACGCCGAGCCGCTTTTAATTTCGTTCTCGCCTATAACGATAACTTCCGCAATGCCCTCCGCGTTTGCGTATTCGAGAGCCTTCCCGACCTTCTCTGCCCCAGCCCAAACCGAAACGTTATATTTCGCGCGAAGTTTATCCGCAAGTTTCTCGCTCTCCGCGAAACAATCAATATTAAACGGAACAATCATAACGTCGGTTATGCTTTTTTTCTCTACGGAAGCGTTTTGTTGTTCTAATACCGCGCAAATCGGCTCGAGCCCGAAACTCATGCCGACTGCCGGATAAGAAACGCCGTTATCTATAAAGTTCGTTATAATCTTATCATAACGACCGCCGCCGCCGAGCGACGACGAGAACTTACCCGCCTTGTCGAAAACTTCCCAAACCGTTCCCGTATAAATATTAAGCCCGCGCGCTAGCGACGGAACGAAAACGCAACTATTTAAAACGCCCATTTCGCCTAAAAGCCCGAAGAGTTTTTTAAGTTCGATAAGCCCGTTATTTTCGGGTAAGATTTTCTCTAAATCCGCGACATTAAACCCAAGATATTTGATTAAATCGCTAGCGGCTTCGGGCGAGAGATATTTCGAGAGGTTTTTAAAGATTTCTTCCCTACTTACTTTTTTAACCTTATCAATTATCCCGATGATTTCGTCGATATTGTTCTTCGCGCCAACCAAGTTTATAAGCGCAATGAGGAGTTCGCGGTTGCCGATTCGAATTTGCGGAACAATCCCTATATTAACGTAGGTTTCAATCGCCATTTTTATAAGTTCAGCCTCTGCGTTTATATTTTTAGCGCCTACAATATCAACGTCGCATTGATAGAACTCACGCGTGCGCCCATGTTTAACTGGGCCGTTGCGGAAGACTTTTCCGATTTCGTAGCGTTTAAACGGCATTTTTTCGTTGCGGTTTAGGGCGATATACTTACAAAACGGAATGGTTAAATCGAAACGCAAGCCGAGGTCGCGGTCGCCTTGGTCTTTTAGCTTATAAATTTCGTTGACGATTTCGGCGTCGTTTCCGTATTTATAGGTTAAAAGTTCCTTATAATTTAAAATCGGCGTTTCGAGCGGGTTAAAACCGTAGCGCTCGAAAGTTTCGCGCAAAGTTTGCATAATTTTATTTCGGCGCCTCATTTCGGTTTTCCCGTAATCGAACGTCCCTTTAAGATTCGATATTTCCATAAGTTCTCCTTTATTTAATATAACCCGCGAAACGGTCGCTGACTTCCTTTATATCTAGGCGGTTGAAAAGCACCGCGATATTCGAGATATTAAACGATTTCGCGAAATAAAACGGTTCGAGGTCATTATTTTGAACGCCTAGCCAAGATTGAACGCGCCTCGCCGTATCCGGCAAGAACGGTTCTAACATTCGAACGACGTTTGCGATGATTGTCGTTATCGCGAAGATATCGGAGCGGCATTTCTTCTCGTCGTTTTTAACGGAAATCCAAGGCGCGCACTCATCGAAATACTTATTCGAAAATGAAACTAACTTCATAATCTCGGCGAGCGCCTTATTAACCTCCCCGCCCTCTATAAGCGCGGAAACTTCAGCCCTAGTCGTTTCGATTTGCTTCTTAATTTCGGCTGGAACTCGCGCTTTATCGATTTTTCCGCCGAATTTCGAAACCGCGAAAGCGAGCGTTCGGTTAACGAGGTTCGCGAAATTATTTATTAACTCGCCGTTGATTGTTTGGACGAAATCGAGGAAGGTAAAGTTAACGTCTTTATGCGCGTTGACGTTTTTTAGGAAATAATACCTAATCATGTCGGCTGGGAACGCGGCGGCGAGTTCTTCGACGGTCAGCATCGTTCCCGCGCTTTTCGAAACCTTTTTGCCCTCAATTGAAACGTATTCGCTCGCGATGATTTGGTCAGGAAGATGCCATCTTTGCGTTTCCTCCGCGAGTAGAAGCCCCGGCAAGATTACGGTATGGAACGGAATATTATCTTTCGCGTGGACGTAATAATGTTTTTTCTCCGTCGGGGTCGTATCGAGTAAAAATTCTTGCCAATCCCCGCCTGTCGTTTCGCAAAACTCTTTCGTCGCGGAAAAGTATCCCAAAACATTCTCCGCCCAAATATAAATGCGTTTGTCGTCGAAGCTATCTTCGTATTTTGTCCCCGCTGGGTCAACGCTATTAACGCTTTGCGCGTTTTCGGGAAGTTCAATCCCCCACTCGATATTGCGCGTTATAGCGCGGTCGATAAGCCCCTCGTCGATATAACGCTTTGTCATTCCTTGCGCGTTAACAGTCCAAGCCTCTTTTTTAGATTCAAAATTTGCGTTAATTTCGGGCAAAAGTTTCGTTAGGCGCAAGTAAATTTGGCGCGTATTTTTCGCTTTTGGAGTAGCGCCGCAAAGTTTACATTTCGGATTTTTAAGTTCTTCGGGCTCGAGCATCTTTCCGCAATTATCGCAAGAATCGCCCTTCGCGTGGCTGCCGCAAAACGGACATTCGCCCTCAACATAACGGTCAGGAAGGTATTGACGGCAATATTCGCAATAAAGTTGCGCCGACGATTTCGCGAAAACGTTGTCGGTTTCATACATTTTCTCGTGAAAATCGCGAACGAATTTTCGATGATACTTCCCCATCGTTTTCGAGAAGTTATCGAAAGAAAAGCCGAGGCTTAAGAAATCCTTATGTAAAAGTTGGTGGTATTTTTGCGCGATGTCCTCGGGGTTAACGCCCTCATTCTTCGCCGAAACCATAATCGGCGTTCCGTAGCAATCGCTGCCGGTTATAAATGAAACGTCGTCGCCCGCGATCCTATGATAACGCGCAACAACGTCGGCGGGAAGCGAGCTGCCGATATGCCCGATGTGGAGCCTGCCGTTCGCATAACACCACGAAAGCCCTACTAAAACTTTTTTGTTCATAGGGCTTAGTTTAACATAACCGCGATAAATTATCAATCGTTTTAGATTAGAAAAACACCGCCCCGATAATTTGAGCGGTGTTGCGATAGTTGTTTTGGTCGCGTTCGGCGGCATTGTCCTAGTTTTCTAATCTCTTTTAAATGCGCGGGCGAGGAACCCGCCGAAGATGCCGACGCCCGTTAGCGAAACTAGGTCGATTAGGTTCGAAGTTTTAAATGCGAAGTCGCCGTTTATCGCGGAAAAACTTAAATATGCGAACAGCGCAAATAAAATCCCGACTAATCCACCCCAAGCAAACGCGAGTTTCGTATCGCTTTTTAGCGCAACGAAAACCGCGAATAATACGGAAATAACCTTAATTCCCCAAACGCAAATTTGAAGAACCCCATTACTAACGTTCGAGATTAGCCCGATGATTGTTAAGGCTAAAACAAGCAAAAGCGTTAAACAAATCGCGAACAAAAGCCCCTTAAAAACACCCAAAATAGTTTTCATAACTATCTATATTGGCGCTTTTTACTAAAAATGACAGGGCGACACAGATTTAGGATAATTTACGCGCGTTTCGAGTGGATTTTCTAGATAGAAAACGCGTTCTTTCGAGGAAAGTTTAGCAAGACCTAACACTCCCTAAGATAGACACGCGTTTTATAGCCGAAAAAACACCGAAACGATTATCCCATACCGAAACGGCGGTTGCGGCTTAGATATTCCGCGACGCATTTATCGACAGTTCGCGCGGTTATCTCGGGCCAAAAGGATTTTATAAAAAGAAACTCGCTGTATGCCATTTGCCAAAGCATAAAATTACTGATGCGCTGCTCGCCGCTCGTTCGGACAACAAGGTCGGGCGCGGGTAAGTTCGCGCCGTATAAATTGCGCGTTATAGCCTCTTCGGTTATCGTTTTTGCGCCGCCCGAAATCGCTAAGTTAGCCGCGCGAACGATATCCGCGCGCCCGCCGTAATTTACGCAAAGATTTAAGATTATCGTTTTATTATTCTTCGTTTCGTCGCAAACTTTTTTTATTATGCCCCTCATCTCATCGTCGAACACCGAAATATCGCCCATAGTTCTAACCGAAACGCCGAATTTTTGAAGTTTCGGCAACATTTCGGGCAGGCTAGTTTTAACAATATTAAAAATGTCGTCGATTTCGGCTTGTTCGCGATTCCAATTCTCCGTCGAGAACGCGAAAACGGAAACGACTTCGATATTATGAAAAATACATCGTTTTACGACATCTAAAATTTTATTAAACCCAATTTTATGACCAACCGCACGCGAAAAGCCCTTAGTTTTTGCCCATCTTCGGTTGCCGTCCATTATAAATGCAATGTGCCGAAGTGGTTTTTTAGTCATTAAAATTAAATCTCCATTATTTCGCTTTCTTTTTTCGCTAAGAGTTTATCAACCGTCGCAATATAACTGTCGAGTTGCTTTTGGATGTCCGTTTCGATACTTTTAACGTCGTCCTCGCTGAGTTTTTCGGCGGTTTTAATCTTTTTAATCGCGTCCATAACGTTGCGACGATCGTTTCGCATAGTAATTCGCGTTTCTTCCGCGATTTTGCGAACTTGTTTCGCGAGTTCTTTTCGGCGTTCCTCAGTTAGTTGCGGGAAAATCATGCGAATAACGCGCCCATCGTCGATTGGATTTGTGCCGAGTTCAGCCTTCGAAAGCGCACGGCTTGCTTCTCTAAGTATTGCCGTATCCCAAAGATTTATAACAATGGTTCGGGCGTCGGAACAAGAGATATTCGCCAAGTTTTTAAGCGGCGTCGGCGTTCCGAAATATTCGACGGAAACGCGCTCGACTATCCCCGTATTAACCCGACCGGCGCGGATGAGCGCAAACTCGTGCGAAAGATGTTCGCTGCGGTTCGCGAGGTTGTCCTCGAATTCGAGCATCGCGATGTTAACTGCTTCACTTAAATAATCCATACTTTTATATATCATAATGCGCGCGAAGTTGGCAAATTGTTTTTTGTTCGCGCGCAATTTTTAAGTTATCCGAACCTCCGCGCGGGTGAAATTCATTCCGCAAAACGTTTCACAGGCACAAATGCCCGTCGCCGCGGCGATATCCATAACGCGCTGCCCTTTTTCGTTTGAAATGATGACGACGGACTTCCCGAGTGGTTTTTTTATCTCCCTCACGTCGACGAAAAAATAATCCATGCAAACGCGCCCTAGAACCCGAACGGGTTTTCCGTCGACCGTAACGAAATTTGTCCCTTTATATTTAAAATTTACGATATCCGCATACCCGCAAGCGACGACGCCGATTCGCATAGTTTCAGGCGCGATAAAAGTTCCGTCATACCCAACGCTCTCCCCTTTTTTAAGCGTTTTAACGACGACAATCTCCCCCGAAATTTTAACGGCAGTCTTATAACCGCCGTATCCGCCGTAAAGCAGTTTCCCGACGCGAACCATATCGAATTGGCATTCGGGTATTTCGGAGGTTCCGCTCGCGGCGAAATGAATAAGGGCGCTTGGATAAAAATTTTTAAAAAACCTAACGAAAGCGTTAAACTTATTTAGCGTTTCCTTAACTTTTTGCGGATTATCCGCCTCAAACGGGCAATGCGAATAAAGCCCCTCAACGCTTATAAGCGGACTTCCCTGGCAAATCTCAATCAACTTTTTTAGTTGTAAAATACTTTTTAAGCCGAACCGGTTCATTCCGCAGTCGACTTTTATATGAACGCGGGCTGGGCGGTTTTTTGCGGCGAGTTTAAGGAGTTCCGCACTACTGCCGATTGTAATTATTCCGCCGAGGTTAATCGCGGTTTCGTAATCCTCGCAAACGCCGAGAAGGAGAACATCTTTCGTTATGCCCGCCGTTCGAAGGTTCGCAAGCTCCCGCGTTTTAACGACGGCAAAACAATCGACCTTATCGTTTAAAAGCCGCGATATAATCTTATCACCGAGCGAATAAGCGTTCGCCTTAACAACCGCGCAAATCTTAACGCCGCGCCTTAATTTCCCGCGTAATTGTTTTATGTTGTCGTAAATTGCGCTCCGCGATATTTCTGCTTTTATCATAAGTTTTAATATGTTAAAATCCTAATATATGCGCATAATTTCGGGAAAATTTAAGGGAAAACAACTAAAAGAAGTCGGCGACGGAACGCGCCCGACGCGGGATTTTGTTCGCGAGAACGTTTTTAATATCTTAGGTTCGCGAGTTATCGGCGCGGAAGTCCTCGATTGTTTCGCGGGGACGGGCGCTTACGGAATCGAGGCGATAAGTAGGGGCGCGAAAAACGCAACGTTTTTCGATATAAATCCGCGGGCTTGCGATATAATCCGCGCTAACCTTAAAAATATAAATGAAAAACAAGAAGTTAAATGCAAAAACTTTATAACCGCGAAAATCGAGAAGAAATTCGATATAATCTTTATTGACCCGCCTTACGACAGCGGGCTTTACGAAAAAACCATTCAAAAAATCGAAAAGCAAAGCCTTTTAAAAGACGGTGGCATTATCGTTATCGAAACCCCGCGCGATTTTAATATCGAAAATTCTAGCCGAACGGTATTTTATGGGTCAAGCGCGGTTCATTTCATCTAACAAGTTTCGCGCGAATTTTCGAGGCAGAAAGCGACTTCTTTCGCGGGAAGTTTAGTAACCTAAACGACCAAGAAAAACAGGCGCTTTATGACCGAAAAGACGCCGAAACTTATTTCGCGCCGCAGCAGTTTTTGTATTTTTTGCCCGACCCACAAGGACAAGGGTCGTTGCGGTCGGGTTGTTTTTGGCGCGCATCGGTTTTAACTGTTCCTTGCGGCATTGCGAAAGCTGGCTTTCGAACCGGCATCGGCGTAGCGCGATGAACTTCAACGTTAACCTTAAATAGGAAGAGCGCGACGTCGTTGTTTATGCTCTCAATCATGTTATTGAACATAACGATTGCCTCGCGGCGGTATTCTATAAGCGGGTCTTTTTGCCCATAACCGCGCAGCCCAATCCCCGAGCGCAGTTGCATCATCGCGTCGATATGGTCAGTCCATTTTTTATCAACGATTTGCAGTAGAATATCGCGTTCGATTTTCTTAAAATCAATGCCGTTTTCTTTAACTTTTTCGATTTTCTCTTCGTATTTTTCCGTCATCGCGTCGAGTATCATGCCCTCGACTTCGTCTGGCGTTGCGTCAAGCGTATTTTCCGCGGTTAAATATTGAACCTCTTCTCCGAAAAGTTTCGAGCCTAAAACTTGGTTGGCTTTTTCTAAATCCCATTCCCGATAAGTTAACGAATAATCAATCGCCTCGCGCGTTATTTTAGAAACGATATCTGGGAAGAATTGTAAAATTTGCTCATGGACATCAACGCCGTCGAGGATTCGGTTGCGTTCTTTATAAATGAGTTCGCGTTGGTCGTTCATAACGTTATCGTATTGGAAAGTATTGCGCCGCGCGTCGAAATAAAAGCCCTCAACACGTTTTTGAACGCGCTCGAAAAGGTTTGTCATAAGACGGCTTTGAACGTCGTCGAGGTTCATGAAACGCATTGCCCCGCCGATAACGTCTTTCCCAAACCGTTTAATAATCTCGTCCTCGCAAGAAATATAGAAAATACTCGAACCCGGGTCGCCTTGTCGGCCCGCACGCCCGCGTAATTGGTTGTCGATTCGGCGGCTGTCGTGGCGTTCCGTTCCGATAATATGAAGCCCGCCGAGTTCTTGGACTTCGAGTTTCTCTTCGTTAGTTATCTTTTTAAACTTATCGTAATGCTCTTTAAAGCGTTTTCGAAGGCTAAGAATTTCTTCGTTATCCGTATCCGCGAAACTTGTTGCGTCCGCGATTTGAACGGCGTCGAGCCCTTCCTTTTCGAGCGCTTGGCGCGCCAAATAGTCAGGGTTTCCGCCGAGTAAAATATCCGTTCCGCGCCCCGCCATGTTCGTCGCAATCGTAACTGCGCCGAGTTTACCCGCTTGCGCAACGATATCCGCCTCTTGTTCGTGGTTTTTCGCGTTAAGAACGGTATGCGGAATGCCTTTTTGTTTAAGATAACGGCTGATTTGTTCGCTCTTATCGATTGTTGTCGTTCCGATTAAAACGGGTTGCTTGCGTTCGAAGCGATATATAACGTCCTCGTAAATCGCGGACAACTTCCCGTCCATGTTTTGGAAAATAACGTCCGGCGCATCGTCGCGAACTGTCGTTCTATTAGTTGGGATACAAACAACATCGACGCCGTAGATTTTTTGGAACTCAGTTTCTTCGGTTTTCGCGGTTCCTGTCATGCCCGAGAGTTTTTTATAGAGTTTAAAGAGGTTTTGGATTGTTATCGTTGCGATTGTTTTGTCTTCGTTCTTAATTTTAACGCCTTCTTTAGCCTCAATCGCTTGGTGAAGCCCGTCGCTATAACGGCGCCCAACCATCGCGCGACCTGTGTTTTGGTCAACGATTAAAATCTCGCCATCTTTCGAAACTAAATAATCCGCGCCGTCGATAAAAACGTGATGCGCACGGAGGGCGTTATCGATGAAATGGTTAAGTTCCATGTTCTCTGCGCTGGAAATATTATCAAGCCCAAACGCACGCTCGGCTTTCGCGATACCTTCTTCCGTTAGGCGAACTGCGCGCTCTTTAAGGTCAATTTCATAGTCGTCGTCTTTAAGCGTTCGGACGAATTTATCACAAACCTTATAAAGGTCGCTATTGTCTTTTGTTGGCGCACTCATAATAAGCGGCGTTCGGCTTTCGTCGATTAAAATACTATCAACCTCGTCGACAATCGCGAAGTTAAGCCCGCGAAGGCAACGCGCGTCCTTGCTGTGGGCGCAATTATCGCGCAAATAATCGAAACCAACCTCGCTTGACGTTACATAAGTTATGTCACAAGCATAGGCTTTTTGTTTTTCCGTTCCATGCGTATGCGCGCGGGATAAACCAACAGTCAGCCCTAAAAACCTATGAACCTTACCCATCCATTCGCTGTTTCGGCGGGCGAGATATTCGTTAACTTCGACGATATGAACGCCGTTTCCTTTAAGTGCGTTTAAGTAAGCCGGCATAGTCGAAACAAGCGTCTTACCCTCACCCGTTTTCATCTCGGCGATACGGCCTTGGTGCAAGCAAATTCCGCCCATGATTTGAACCGGATATGCCCGTTGCCCTAAAACGCGCCAACCCGCCTCGCGAACGGTCGCGAACGCCTCCGGCAAAATATCGTCGAGCGTTTCGCCCTTCGAGAGTCGCTGCTTAAACGTCGCGGTCATGCCTATAAGTTCGGCGTCGGTTTTCGCCTTATAAACTTCCTCTAAATCTAAGACTTTATCCGCGATTCGCGAAATTTTCTTTAAATGTCTTGCGTTGTCGTTTCCAAATAATCCCATACAACTTAATTATAGCGCAAATGGCTCTATGAATACAACAATAATTTTTCGCCACGCGGATTGAGAAATTATTATTGACCCAACACACAGAGTTGTGTTATTTTTATTTCGGTCAAGCACTATACATAAATCTTGTCGGTAAACGGAGATTTGTTTTTGCCAATTCTGGCGGAACTTCTCACTTCGTTTACCGAAGTTTAGTGCTTGACCGCATTGGGAGGTTTAGCCATATTGGACTGTGCCTCCCGCAAGGGAGGCACTTTTAATGAAAAAAGTTTTACGAACGTTAATAGTTTTAATCATCGTATTGTGTGCGCCGTTGATGTTGGTAGCGTGTGAAGGCAAGCAATCTTTTGCCAAACATAAAGGTATCTACACATTAACATCTATTGATGTTGTCGTTACAGATTTAGGGGGTCTAGGGAAAAAAGGAGGTCTCCAATACTTCAATGATGTCCTCAAGTGGAACATCTTACAACATGCAAGAAGTGTTTGTGCAGGCGGATTTCTTGCAATTACTGACGACGGGAAATTCATAACAAAAATATTCACCTTCGATAATGCCTATTCTGGAGTTTTGCAAACCATTCCAACTGGTGGTATTGGAAGCGATTTTGTTATCGGGGAAGAATATATAACATTCTATGAATATAATAACAACCAACAACGAGTGCCATACCTACAGTTACAATATAGTGCAAATAAAATAGTCTACACGATTGATGACCCGTATACTCTAGGTGTATGGTCAGGGGATACAGAAGGTGCTGAATATAGTTATGTATTAACATTTACAAAAGAAATCACTTCAATTAGTGTATAAAAGGAGAATAAAAATGAAAGATATAATTACAGGGGATCAAAAAATATACAGGACCGACAAAGAAGTATTGTGTGTATGCATAATTGACCGTAGAACGCAAAAGCAGGACACATATGAGGTCGATTATGACGCAGAGAGAGATTTGCAACCGGTCATAATGGAAACGCAAAGCGCACAGGTCACCATCGGAGAAAAGTATCGTTGGGATTATTATACAAACCTACACCCGCAAGAACTTCCCGTATATATCCAAAATATTGCTTTGTCTGATATTACACCGAAGGTTTGCATTATAAAATCATAGTGTTGCAAAAGCGCGGGGGTTTACTATATAATAGAGAATTATGGAAAAGAATTTTGACTTCGAGCGGGCTGAGCGCGAGATTAACGCGCGTTGGCTTGAGCGAGAAACCTTTAAAGCGAATAATAAGAGCGACAAAGCGCCTTATACGGTTATTATGCCGCCGCCGAATATTACAGCGCGCCTTCATATCGGGCACGCGTTTAACGCGACGATTGAGGACGCGATTATTCGGTTTAAACGAATGCAAGGTTTCGAGGCGTTGCTGCTGCCAGGGGCTGATCACGCCGCGATTGCGACGGAAGTTAAGGTCGTTGAGGAATTACGCAAACAAGGCATCGAAAAAGCCAGCCTAACGCGCGAGCAGTTCTCGGTTTATATCGAAACTTGGTATCAAAAATATCTCGGCGAGATTTGCGAACAATTTAAGGGCCTCGGCTTATCGGCGGATTGGTCGCGCTTTTCGTTTACAATGGACGACAACAACAAAGCCCACGTTCGCCGCGCGTTTAAGAAACTTTATGACGAGGGCTATATCTATAAAGGAACGCGAATGGTTAACTGGTGCCCCGTTTGCGAAACCGCGCTTTCCGATGCCGAAGTTGAGTTCGAGGAAATGCAACGCAGCCTTTACGAAATTAAATACGGCGATTTAGTTGTTGCGACAACGCGGCCCGAAACTATGTTTGGCGATACCGCTGTTGCCGTTAACCCGAGCGACAAGCGATACGCAAAACTCGTCGGGTCTTTCGTCGAAATTCCGTTAACGAATAAAAAAATCCCGATTATCGCCGACGAGAGCGTTGACATAAAATTCGGAACGGGCGCGCTTAAAATAACGCCTGCCCACGACCACAACGACAACGCGGTCGGCATAAAACATAACCTCGAGGCCGTTTGCGTTATCGACCAAAAAGGAAAGATGTGCGGCGACGCTCCAATTAAATATCACGGAATGACCGCCCTAGAAGCTCGAAAAGTTGTTGTCGCCGACCTTAAGGCCGCGGGGCTTTTAGTTTCGGTAAAACCGCATTCGAGCAACGTCGGGACTTGTTATCGTTGCCATAACCTAGTCGAGCCACAAATTTCCAGCCAATGGTTTATGAAGATGAAGGAACTCGCCCAACCGGCTATCGATTGCCTTAATAAAGGCTTAAATTTATATCCAAAAAAGTTCGAAAAAATCTATTTAAATTGGCTGAATAATATTAAGGACTGGTGCATCTCGCGCCAACTTTGGTCGGGGCATAAAATTCCCGTTTTTGAGTGCGGCGAATGCCGCAAGCGATTTGCGAGCGAATTTGAGCGTCCTATTTGTAGCTGCGGCGGAAAATGCTCGCAAGATAACGACGTTCTCGATACTTGGTTCTCGTCTGCCCTTTGGCCGTTTTCGACACTCGGCGCGCGCGGGAACAGCGACGATTTTAAGAAGTTTTATCCAACCCAAACTATGGCAACCGCCTACGAGATTATTTTCTTTTGGGTTATTCGAATGGTTTTCTCGGGGCTTTATCATACCGAAAAATTGCCGTTCGAGAACGTCGTTCTTCATGGGCTTGTTAGAGACAGCAAGGGGCGAAAAATGAGTAAGTCGCTCGGCAACGGCATCGACCCGATGGTTATCATTAAAGAGTTCGGCGCGGATGTTTTGCGGTTCTCGCTGCTTAGCGGAACGAAACTCGACCGCGACCCGCGCTATTCAACGGAAAAGGCGATTCTAACGCGCAACTTTATAAATAAGATTTGGAACGCAAGTAAGTTCATCGAAGCCTATGCGCTCGGCGCGGAAATTAGCGACCTTAAAATTGATTTCGCGAAGTTAGGGGCAGCGGATAAATGGATTTTAACGCAACTTAAAAAGGTTATTAAGGATACGACGGCGCGGTTCGAGAAGTTCGACATCGGCGTTGCTTGCGATTATCTCGAGCGGTTTTTTTGGGGCGACGTTTGCGACGTTTATCTCGAGAGCGCGAAAGTTTCCGCGGATAAAAAACAAACCGCGCGGATTTTGCTCTTCGTTTTAAATAACTTCTTGCGTTTGTTGCACCCAATCATGCCGTTCGCGACGACAACCCTTTATAAGGAATTTTTCGATATCGAGGATGTCGCATTCGAGCCGTTCCCGAACGCAGAAGAGATTAAAGGCAACTTCGCGAAAGAAGCGCGCCTTTTCGAGGGTTATATTGCGCTTATAAAATATCTGCGCGACGCAAAAAAGAAAGATAATGCGCTTAAAACGGCGAATGTTTTCTCATCGGATTTAATCGACGGCGCGAATATCGCGATAATCGAAAAACTCTCGGCGGTTAAGATAGAACTTGAAAAAATCGCTAAACCCGACGCGGTTGTTTCGGAATTTAAAATACTCCTCGGCGTTGACGAAACTAAAAAGCGCGCGGAAATCGCGAAAAAAATCGACGAACTTAAATTCGAAATCGCGCGTAGCGAAAAAATGCTCGCTAACCCTGCGTTCGTTTCGAAAGCCCCCGCCGCCTTAATAAAAGCCGAGCAAGAAAAACTCGCCCGAAACGAAAGCCTACTAAAATCGCTAATTAACTAAAAATAAAATACCAAAACAAAACGCCGTTAATTCGGCGTTTTTTGTAATTAAACCTTTGCGCCGCCGACGCAGGCGTAAATTGCGTTCTCGAGTTTAAAAATTTCGCGCGCAAGTCCATTTAAGTCGTCAACGGTTATCGCGTCGATGATTTTTAGGTATTCCTCGTCGGTTGTTATCTTATTATATTCCGCGATGCTCTCGGCGTTTCGGAGGTTAACGCCCTCAACGCTTTCGCTCGCGAAAAGGCGGTTCGTGCGTTTTATCTTTTTAACTTTTTCGAGTTCTTCGGCTAAAACTCCCCCAGCGACGAGTTTTTGAACCTCTAATTTAACGGCGTCGATAACGCGTTTCGTATTTTTAGGCGTGCAAGAAAAATAGATATAAAAGTTTCCGCCAATCGGGGTTAGGTCAATTCCGCCGGAAATCGTATAAACGAGCCCTAATTTTTCGCGGATATTAAGAAAGAGACGCGAACTCATGTCGCCGGCGAAAACCTCCCGAAGTAGCGAAACCCCATAACGGCGGTCGTCGTTGCTGGAAATCGCTGGGAACATAATCATAACGTTTTGTTGCGCGATTTTGCGCTTCCTAAAAACCTTCGACGGTGCGGGTTTTATTAACTGCTTCGCTGGTTTCGCGAGGTTTGGTAAATTCTTAGCCTTAAACTTACTCTCAAAATATTTCAAAACGAGTTCGTCGGCTTGCTTTTCCGTTATGTTGCCCGAAATCGCGATGATTGTATTTTGCGGTTTATAATGCTTCTTTATATAGTTGTAAATCGAGCTTGGTTTATAACCTTTTATTTGTTTCGCTGTGCCCGCGATTGGGTGCTCGTATTGCGTGCCCTTAAAATAGGTCGAGCCCGCGAGTTCGTAAAGCGCGCTGCGTGGATTATCATTATGCATCGCGATTTCTTGGCAAATAACCTCGGCTTCGCGTTCGAAATCGTCGTCGGGGAACTTCAAATTAAAGTACATATCGCTTAAAATATCCATGCAAACCGGCGCGTTGTCGATAAGCCCGCGCGTGTGATAACAAGTCGAATCGCTCGAAGTCCATGCGTTATAATCGACGCCCTCATTCGAGAGCGTTTTCGCGATGTCCTCGCTTGTTCGGGTCGTCGTCCCTTTAAAGAGCATGTGCTCAACAAAATGCGAGAGCCCTTCTTCGCTAGGAATCTCGTTTTTACTCCCGACTTTAACTAGAACCGCAATCGAAACCGACGAAAAATTCGGCATTTCTTGGGTCAATAACCTAAGCCCAGACGGATAAACTTTTTCTTTAACTTCTTTCATAATCCCTATAATATCATAATTTTTTTGCGCGAACAATACAAATTATTATGCGACCAAACCGAACTTTTATAACGAACGCCGCAATCGGGCTTATGCTTATCGGGCTTTTTGCGGTTGTTTCGTTCGTCGATTTAAGTTCAACCTTTATCTCCGTCGAAGCGCCTGTTTATAGCGGCAAAAGCGAAACGAAAAGCGTCGCATTTATGTTTAATGTTTATGAAAACGAGGAAACTGTGCGCGAGATTATGAAAGTTCTCGAGGAAAACAACGCGAGTGCAACCTTTTTTGTTGGCGGGAAGTGGGCAAAAGATAACCTCAGCACCGTTATAGAGATTGGCAAAAAATTCGAGCTCGGTAATCACGGTTATTCGCACGCCGAACTCGCGATTTCAAACGTCGAAAAAATAACGCAAGAACTTTCGGCGACCCATAAAATCGTTAAGGGCGCAACCGGCATCGAGATGAAACTTTTCGCTCCCCCAAGCGGCCATTTTAATAAAACGACGCTTTCTGTCGCGGAAAAACTCGGCTATACGACAGTTATGTGGACTCAAGGCAAGGACACAATCGATTGGCGCGACCACGACAAAGACCTTATAATTAAGCGCGCGACGCGGGACGCGAAAAACGGCGATTTAATCTTAATGCACCCAACCGCCGAAACACTAGAAGCCCTGCCTGATATAATAAATTTTTATACTAATAATAAATTTTCTATGGAAAAAGTCAGCGAGATTATTTAAGATTTAGGTTGCGGGGCGTTTCGAGCGGATTTTCGAGATAGAAAACAAGCGTTTTGAGGAAAGTTTAGTAAGACCTAAACGACCGAAAAACACGCGTTTTATAGCCGAAAAGACGCCGAAACGTATTATAACGAATAATTCTTTATTATTTCGCTTAATATCTCGCAAAAGTTTAGGATTTCCGCCTCCGTATTATATGCGCCGAGGCTAACACGAATCGTTTTTTTCGCGTCGGCCGCGCTTATCCCCATAGCCGATAAAACGCGGTTTTGCTTTGCGTTCGACGAACAAGCGCTCCCGAGCCCGACGAAAATACCGCGCGCGGACAACGCGTTTAAAACGGTTGCGCCGAGCAATTTTTCAAACCGCAAACTCGTTATAAATGGGTTGTCGTTGTCGCCGTTGGTTTCGACGCCGCTGGGCAAGTTCGTTATTAGTGTTTTATGTAATTTAGAAACCTTCGCGCGGAAATCGTTTTGCGCCCATTCGGCGATGGCTTGCCGAAACCCGAAAATTGCCGGATTATTTATCGTTCCTGCGCGTAAGTTTTGTTGGTGCCCGCCGAAAATGAGCGGTTTAATCTTTACGCCTTTTTTAATCCAAAGTGCGCCAACCCCTTTCGGGCCGTTAATTTTATGCGCGGAAATAGTTGCGCTAGAAAACTTTTCGCAATCAAAATCGAACTTCATAAAACCTTGAACAAAATCGAGGTGAAGATGCGTTTTCGGGTTTTTCGCGCGGATAATTTCCGCCGCGCGATTTAGGTCGACCTTCGTTCCCGTCTCACCATTGCAAAAACTTAAAACAACGAGCCGCGTTTTCTCGCAAACTTTCTCGGCTAAATCGTTAAGGTCAAGTCCGCCGCCCTTCGTCAACTTAATATATTTAACGATAACTCCGCGCCCCTCGAGTTCGCGCGCAGGCTCGATAACTGAACTATGGTCGAGGCTTGAAACGACAATCTCGTCGCCCGTTTTATAGTTTAGCCCGAAAAGCACCATATTATTGCTCTCCGTTGCCCCGCTCGTCCAAACAACTTCGCCCTCCGCGCTCGAAATTATCTTCGCGACCTCCTCGCTAGCCGACAAAACCGCCTTCGCAACCGAAACTCCGCCGGCGTAAGGCGTTGCGCTGTTAAAATAACCTTGCGCCTCCGCTTTGTTCATCGCCGCCAAAACGCTGTCGAAAGGTTTCGTCGTCGCCGCGTTATCTAAATATATAATTTCGTTTCCCACTAACCTATATTATAGCAAATTTATGCGAGTTGCAAGCACGGCAACAGTTAATTCGTCAACAAAATGCTCTCCGGAACTTCGCCGATTATTATATTCTCGCAAAGGAGTATTTCGAGGTTGGCGGAGATTTTTGGGCGCTCGCCAAACCAAACGAGCTCGGCGGAGGTTTGGATTTTAACTTTTATCCTATGGCGCGTTTGGTTTATGCCCGCGCCCGTGAACTCGCTCTCGGGCACGCATTTAATAAACCCGAGCGGGCGCATCTTAACGCCGATAATTCGCCCGCGGTCGTTTAAGATAGAGATACCCGAAAGAGTTCCGAGCGGAATACCGATTTTTTTACGCAATTTATTCTCGAGATTTTCGTTCGCGACCGTCGCAACCCCGCGCAATAATTTATTTATCTCGAACGAATTTAGCGTTATGTTCGAGATTTTTCCGTTTTGATATGAAATTTCCGTTAGCGAGCGGAATGTTTCAGGCGTAAACTCCGCCCCAAACGCCTCTTGAACTGCGGCGATACTACTCTCTTCGAGTTTTGCTTGCGCGAACCGAGCGGCAATCGGGCGAAAAACTTTCCTATCAAAAACTAAAAAAAATCCCGCCCCGCAAATGACGACAACTAAAAAAATGGTTGCGACTTTTTTTATCACAACCATTTATATGTTAATTTGCGGTTTTTTATTTTTTCTCTTCGACGGTATCGTATTCGATTTCGGTTGCACTTTTACCGAAGAAAACTCGCGCAAGGAATGCGGCTAAAACTGCCCCAATCATAGGAGCTAAAATAAATACCCAAACTTGGCTCAGCGCGTCAATTCCGCCGAAAATCGCAACCCCAAGACTTCTCGCAGGATTAACCGACGTTCCCGTAAAATAGATGCCGAGTAAGTGAACGACTGTTAGCGCGAGCCCGATATAGATTGGTGCGAGGGATTTATTCGCGGTTTTCCGCGTCGCGGATAGGACAACTAAAACGAAAACCATCGTTAAAATGACTTCGATTAAAAGCGCAATCCCTGCTTGCCCGAGTAAACTTGCGCTCGAGAACGCCATCTCATACGAGTTCGTTCCAAGATAACTAGCCCCGTTAAGCCCAATCGCCTCCGCAATCCCGAACAAAAGCGCGCCGCCGAGTATCGCCCCGAGGAATTGCGCGATAAGATAATAAACAAAATCCTTTATACTTATCTTATTGTTGATGAGCATCGCGAACGAAACGGCTGGGTTGACATGACAACCGCTGACCGGCCCGATTATCGCGATTAAAACTAAAAGAGTTAAACCGAACGCCAAACTCGTCGCGACAATCGACCCGCCAGTATAGGCCGCAACCCCGCAAGCGATGAAAACGAGAACGGCTGTCCCGAAAAATTCCGCAATATATTTCCTTAAATTATTCTTCATAATATGAATTATCCCCTTTTATATAAAACTTTAACCAATTTTTAAATAAATGTCTACAAGGTTTTTGAGATTTCGACGTCGACCGCGAGCGGAACTTTAAGTTCGATAACGCTTTCCATTTCGCGCTTAACTATTTCCGCGATTTCGTTCGCCTCGCTAGCCTCACAATCCAAAATTAACTCGTCATGGACTTGCATGACTAAAAGCGACTTTTTCCCATTTAATTTTTGCGCGATTTTTATCATCGCGAATTTAATTATGTCGCTCGCCGAGCCTTGCATAGGCATATTAACCGCCGCGCGCAGCCCGAACTTAACAATATTATGATTTAGGTTCGTAAGTTCCGGTATATATCGGCGTCGCCCGAAAAGCGTTTCCGCGTATCCGCGTTGGCTCGCTAATTCTTTAAAATTATCTAAACATTTCGCGACTTTCGGGAACGCTTCGAAATATTTTTTTATAAACTCCCCCGCCTCCGCTGGCGAAACGCCGATATCATTCGAGAGCCCAAACGCACTAATCCCGTAAACAATCCCGAAGTTAACGGCTTTCGCGCGCCTCCTCATATCGCGCGAAACGAGCTCGGCTGGCACGCCAAAAACCTTCATCGCGGTTTCGGTGTGGATATCCCTGCCGCTCCTGAACGCGCTAATCATGTTTTCGTCGCCGGAAAAATGCGCGAGGAGGCGGAGTTCGATTTGGGAATAGTCCGCCGAAACTAAAACGCCGCCGTCGAACCTGCTTTTAAAAATCGCGCGAATTTTATCGCTTTCGTCGCCGCGCTTCGGGATTGTTTGGAGGTTTGGGTTCGAACTCGAAAGCCTGCCCGTAACGACGGCGGTATTATTATAAGAAGAATGTATCAAACCGCGCTCGTCGGCGAGGCGCGAATAGGATTGGATATAAGAAGAATAGAGTTTAAAAAACTTGCGGTATTCGAGGATATATTCGATAACTTCGTGCTGATTTTTTAGCGAAATAAGAACATCCTCGTCAACCGATTTATCGCCGCCTTTCGTTTTTTTCGTCCATCTAAGTTCCAACTTTTCGGCGAGAATTCCGCCCAAAATCTTCGGCGAGTTTATATTAAACCGCTCGCCAATAATCTCGAAAATTTTGTCCGAAAGTTCGACTAATTTCGCATTGTATTCTATCCCGAGCGCGTTTAAGGCGTCTAGATTGACTTGTACGCCGTTTTGTTGCATTTCGATTAAAATGTCGACGAGCGGAAGCTCCGCGTTTTCGTAAAGGTTTGTGAGCCCCTGCGCTCGCATTTTAGCGAAAAAATCGACGAAGAAAATCGCCGCAGCGAACGCGTTTGTCTCGAGCCCATAACTTAAAAACAAGTCGCCTAAATCTTTAACTTCAACGCGCGTTTTTAAAAGATGGTCCGCGATTTTTGCGTCGAGGACAACGTTCGAAATCCTAATATTTTGGCGCAAAAGTTTTTCTTTAAGCGATTTACTATCGAATAAAAACTTCGGAGTTTCGCCCTCGAGGACGCTTTTAAAAACGCCATAAACTTCGATTTCGTCGAGTCCACTTCCAAATAAATCGACCGAATATTCGGTAACGAAATTCTCGAGTTCATTAAATGCGAACTGCATTCCGCCCTCGGCCTCAACTATCGCGATTTTATCGAACGCGCGCTCGAGGACTTTTTTTATTTCATCGATATTTTTTAAAACTATATTTTTAGGTTCGAATTTTCTTTTAACGATAACTTCTTGCTTTCGGGGTTGAGGTCGCGGCTCGGGGCTTTCTTTTGGTTTTTCCTCCTCGGTTTTAAAGTTTCCGCTCCAAAGGTTCTCGCGTTTTAAAAGAGTATTAAACCCGCGCTCTTTAAATTCCGCCCGAACCGCGTCCGCGAACGGCAAGGAAAATTTCGCGTTTTCGATATCATATATAATAGGAACGGAAATATTTATCGTCGCTAAAACTTTACTTAAAAAAACCATTTCCTTAGACGCGAGGAGTTTCTCTTTTGTAGCGCCTGAAATTTCGTCTATGCGTTCGTAAAGTTTTTCGATACTGCCGAATTTTTGGATTAACGAAAACGCGGTTTTCTCGCCGATGCCCGCCGCGCCTAAAATATTATCGCTCTTGTCGCCCATGAGCGCCTTAATGTCGATGAGGCTAGTTGGGTTAACTCCCATTTCGTTTTGAATTCGCGTTTTCGTCCAAACATCAAGGTTCGAAACGCCTGTTTTTGTTAGATGAAGTTCGATATTGTCGTCGACGAGTTGCAACCCGTCGCGGTCGGCGGAAAGGATAACGACAGGCATAACCCCCCTAACTTTTTTCGCAACCGCTCCTATTATGTCGTCGGCTTCGAAGGTTTCGAGCGAGAGTTGCGCGACGCCCGCAGTCGTTAAGATTTTTTTTAAGTCCTCGAACTGAACGGCGAGGTCGTCGGGCATGCCCTTGCGTTGCGCCTTATAACCGCTAAAAAGTTTATGGCGGAAAGTTTTCGCGCGCATATCCCAAGCGACGATAATATGCGTCGGCTTAATATCGCTAACGGCTTTTACGAACATATTTAGAAAGCCATATGTCGCGTTCGTCGGCATTCCCCCGAACGAAAGTTCGCCCGCGCCCGCCGTTCCGAACGCATAATATGCGCGGTTTATTAAACTATTCCCGTCGATTAGGAGCAATTTTTCCATACCTTAATTATGCACTAAAAAAGCGGCAAGCGCCACTTATTTTTTGGTTGTATTAACGGTTGTTGATTGCATCGATTGGTTTTTTGCGCGCAATCTTCCAAACCGGAAGCAATGAACCTAACCAAGCGACAAGCAACGCAAGTCCAAACACCATGATGATTTGCAAGAAACCGAATGAAAGTAATTGAATAGGCATACCCAACGCCGCCTTTGTGCCCTTATTTATAAAGAAGACCGCCGTAAACGTTCCAACAATAGCAATGACAAAGTTAATCATACAGATTATCAATGCCTCACTAAAGAAAATGCTAAATACATCGCTCTTTTTCGCACCGAGCGCACGCAAAATACCAATTTCGCGACGTTTATAAACAATAGAACTTGCGATAAAGTTCATCATCATAAGCGCAGCAAACACGGCGAACGCAATCGCGATATACATAAATATCTTTGCCAACTCGTCAATCATGCCATTGAACTCATCAAAGATTGAACTGAATTGGTTTTTGAGCCCAGCATAATATGCGGTTTCCGGATTAGGAACAATAATACTTTTAAGGAACGCGATATCGGTTTTCTTGTCCCCCGTTAATTTAACGGCAATAGAGTTGATTGTTCCCTTTTCGGCTTCCGCTGGGGTAAGGGCGTTAAACGCAGCCTCGCTCGGCAAATACCAAGCGCCCGAATTTTGGTTGCCGTATGAATTCACAAAACTAGGAGTGGTATAAGCCAATTCGGCAATCTTATTTACGTCAAGCGTTATTCCAATTACTTTTATCTCGGGTAACTTATTGTACGAACCATTATAAGATTGCGGATAGATTCGAACCTTGTCTATTTCGTCAAACCATTCTTGCAATTGCTCATTAAGTTCAGCTGCGAGTGTCGACGCGTCATAATCCGAGAATTCATATTCCTCACCAAAGAATATTAACGAATCATACTCGTAGCTAGACGTTTGGTAATTGTATTGGGAGGGGCAATAAACGTTTTGGCTACTCCAATAACTTGTAATGCCCGCTATGTTAAGCGCGCCCGAAAACCCCGAAGCACCTAAAACCACGCCGGATGCGCTCGCTTGGCTTTCACCTGTGCGGTATGTAATAGTATCGGCATCATCGACAGGTAAAGTTTTAACTACATAGGACTCGTCCAAGTGCGCAGAGCTACCGTTTATATTCATGCAATAATAGTTAGAATAAGACGATTCAACCGGCACAGTGTCGGCTCCCGCCTGCGTAAAGAATAAGGCGTTTGAAAGCGAACCTTGTTGCATAACGCGAATAGCATTTTGCAACATATAGTCCGCCATGCCGCCGTTGCCATCTGACTTTGCCTCGCCCGTCGCGTAATCGCGCAATTGTTTATAATCCGACGTTTTATATCCAGTATTAACTACGCCAGAAATTGTATATATCTTCCCGTTGATGCGCAAGGTTTTGCCAACCATAACAGAAGCCGAAGTAATGTCATCCGGTTGCGTTTTTTCGCCCTCCATGCCATTACTATCAACAATTTTGTATCCAACTATGGTAAACATATCGTATTGATAATCCGTTATAGCAACTTCTGCGTCTGTATCCGGGAATTCCCCCGCTAATAAGGTCAAGCCAAAATCGGCTTTGTTTTCATCAGTCGCGACAACCTTTCCGTTTGGTTTAGTTGCCATATAATAGGCAGCATTATAATCATTAATACTCTTTGCGAACTGGAATACATTATTTGTAAATGCTTCATACCCAGAAGGATTAGGTTGCGCAATAATTGGCAACATCTTAATATTTGGGTTTAACTTCTTTAAATTCTCGTATTCTTTCTCGGTGAAAGCGTGCAACGAATTCCCATAGCCGTTAGAACTCTCTTCTATACCATTCGATTGCGCGAATTTATAGTTGTAATCGCTTGTTAAGAACATAGTTGGGTTTCCAGCTTGCGTAATGCTATCGTACATAGATTGATGACGGTTATAACCGCCAATCGTTGCGGACACACCGAAAAGCACCAACGAAACGGAGGCGAGCAGAACCGTCATAATAAGGCGGATTGGGTGTTTGCGCGTGGCGGATGCACCCATTTTAAAGGCTTTTCCAAGCGAGAAATGCGATTTAATAAGTTTAAGGTCGCGACCGTTATATTCTTTTATTTTAAGGTCGGTGTTTTTAACGGGTGAAAATGCTTCGCTGTTGCCGTCCTTGTCGAAACGAAGGGTTTTGCGAACCTCTGCGCTATCTTTTTTGTCAATAGTAATGATTACTTCCCCGTCGGCCGCTTTTATTTGTTCCGCAATTTTCTTTACTTCCGCGTCAGTAATCTCCTTTCCGCGTTTTATTAAAACGGCTTTGTCGTTAACATTCTTTACGTTCTCGGAAATGTTTTTAGGCGCAGCGTGGGTTTTCTTTACATCTTCTAATACTTTGCCGTCTTTCATAACGATAATGCGGTCGCCATATTCTTCTGCAAACTCGCGGTCATGCGAAACACAAATAACAAGTTTATCTTTTGCGAGTTCTTTTAACGTGTCAAAGATAGCAATACCCGTTGCGGAGTCCAACGCGCCAGTCGGTTCGTCCGCCAAAATGATTTCCGGGTTTTTAATTAACGCACGCGCGATCGCGATACGTTGTTTTTGTCCGCCCGACAACTCGTTTACTTTTCTGCGTTGCAACCCATCAAGGTCAACATCCGCTAATAACTTCGAAATAGCGGCATCATCACGCTTGCGCCCTTGTAATTGGAGAGCCAACTCAATGTTTTGTTCAAGGTTAAAATCGTTGAGGATATTATATTCTTGGAAAATAAACCCTAAAAATGTATTGCGATAGGCATCAAAATCCGACCCAGAAAAATCCTTACTGGACTTGCCCTTTATAATAATTTCGCCCGCATCAAAGGAATCTAATCCCCCGATTACGTTCAACATAGTGGATTTACCCGACCCAGACTTACCCAAAACAAAGACAAGTCCCCTGTCCTCGAAATCCACACTTACGTTTTGCAACGCCTTTACCGCTTGCCCCTTTTTTGGGCGGTAAGTTTTTGAAACATTTTTTACACTTAACATAAAGCGATTATATTATGCAGTTAAACATTTTTCAACAACTTTATATTGCCTTATTTTGTGTCTTTTTTAACGGGAGCGATGAGTTTCTCTGCGTCGACTAGCTCGGCGGTGTCTGGGTCGAGGCTTTTCTTTTTAAAGTTAAAGCGTTTCTCCGTTCCGTTAAAGAGGCGCTTAAAATTGTTTCGGTGCGCCCAAAGCGTATTTACCGCGAATAAGAACATAAGCGCGATAACCCAACCGTTCGTTCCGTCGATAATACAGGCAACAAGTTCCCAAATACACCAGCCCACAATAAATACGATTGACGGAACGAAGCCGTAGCGCGTTATGATAAATGCCGCGAGCGCAATCAGGAAAACAACAACGCCAACAATAGGGTTTAAGAAAAACAAAATCCCAACCGTCGACGCCGCGCCTTTTCCGCCCTTAAACTTATAAAAAATTGGGTGCATATGCCCGATGATAACCGCTAAGCCTGTCGCTAAAATGCCGAATTGCATAGTATTATTGAGTTTTTCGAATCTAAAAAGCGCGGTTTCCGAATCACGGAAAATCAACCAAATCGCGAGACACGGCAAAAGCCCCTTCGCAACGTCCAAAATAAAAACGACAATCGCCGGCAAAAACCCATAACTGCGCCACATATTCATCGTTCCGGGATTGCCGCTGCCCTTTTCAGTTATCTCGGTTTTTGTTGCGCCTTTTCGCTTGAAAAAATGCGAAATAAAAATCGCATTATTAAAGCTCCCTATAAGATACGCAACTGGAATTATTAAGAACAACCAAAACAAGTTCATTTTTTATTCTTCCCCCTTATTTTTATTGCGGATGAAAATTCGAATAGGCGTTCCGGAAAAATCCGCGCTCTTCCTAATCGTATTTTCAATATAGCGGATATATGAGTGGCTCACAAGCGTTTCGTCGTTAACAAAAAGCGCAAAAGTTGGCGGCGCGGAAGAAACTTGGCTCGAATAATAAAATTTCGCGCGTTTTCCGCGAATATATTGCGGCGGAACGGTCGAAACCGCGGTTAAAACGATTTCGTTTAGGACGCCTGTCGTTATGCGGCGGTTCGTATTTTCAAGAACCTCTAAAACGGTTTTCATAATCTCGCCGATGCGCTGCCCCGTTTTCGCGGAGATGAAAATGCTCTTAAAATAACTCATAAACGCGAGGTCGCGCGCTAAATCTTCTTTAAACTTGTTCATCGTATAGGCGTCTTTTTCGATTGTGTCCCATTTATTTATAACGATAACGCTGGGTTTATTTTGCTCGTGGATATAGCCCGCGAGCCGAACGTCTTGTTCAGAAAGCCCCTTTTCGGCGTCGACAACAAGCACGCAAACGTCGCTGTTTCGAATCGCCGCGAGCGCACGGATAACGGAAAAACGCTCGATGCTGTCGTCCTCGATGTTTGCTTTTCGGCGGATGCCTGCCGTATCGGTTAGAATATATTCCTTTCCGTCGTAGGCGAAAACGCTGTCGACGCTATCTCGCGTCGTTCCCGAAATATCGCTCACCATAACGCGCTCCTCGCCAAGGAGTCGGTTAACTATCGACGATTTGCCTGCGTTTGGCTTACCAACAATCGCGATTTTAGTTTTTTCTTCTAGTTCGTTGGCGTCTATCGGCTTAATTTGCTTTAAAACTTCGTCGAGTAGTTCCGCAATCCCGCGCCGCGAGTTACAAGAAATCGGCAACGGTTCGCCAAGCCCTAATTCGTAAAACTCCGTCGCGTTTTGTTCGCGGGTTTTATTATCTAACTTATTAACGGCTAAAATAACGGGTTTTTTACTCTTTCGAAGTTCGGCGGCGAGCGCATTATCGTCGGGCAAAACCCCCGAAACGCCGTCGCAAAGCATAACAACGACATCGGCGAGTTCAATCGCAAGCCGCGCCTGCTTCCTAATATACTTATTCCAAACGCTCTCGTCCTCAAAATCCATGCCGCCCGTATCGACAATGCCGAACCCGCGCCCGCACCATTCGGCGTCGGCAATAATTCGGTCGCGCGTAACGCCGCTGCGGTCGTCAACGATGCTTAAGTTCTGCCCCGAGATAATGTTAAAAAGCGTCGACTTCCCAACGTTGGGTCGCCCGATAATCGCAACAAGCGGTAAAGTTTTCATCGCAATCATATTAAATTATCGCCAACAAAAAAACAAGCGATAATCTGCGCTTGTTTTCTTTAATTTATATCTTGAAATTCGCGTTTTCAACGGCGGACACGGCGGACTTATTAAGAATATCCAGCGTTAGCGGCGTTAGGGTTATGAACCCGCGCTTTAACCAATAAATATCGCCGCGCGATTCGAGGGCTTCGAGCCCGTAGCCGACGGTTCGGTTTTGTAGCCAAGCGAATGAGCGCATAAACGGATTTACTTCGAGTTTGTATTTATTTTGAACGGTATCGCAAGTTATGTGAGTTGCGACGATTTGGCTCGCCTTTGGATTCGACGGAAAATTTATATTAACGACCTCGCCCCTCGTCATAGTTTTATAAATCTCAGGCAGTTTTTTAGAGAACGCGCGCGCAACTTTTGCGAACTCTCGTTCATTATTCGGGTCGTTTATAACGGCGGATAGCGCGATGCTCTTAAAGCCTTGAATTGCGCCTTCGATTGCGCCGGAAACAACCCCGCTCGTTCGGAGCATCTCGCCAACGTTATTTTGCGCGTCAATCCCTGAAATAATGAGGTCGGGCTTTGATTTTAAAAGTTTGTCGAGCGCAAGCGAAACGCAATCGCAAGGAGTTCCGCTAACCGACCAAATTTTTATGTCGCGCATAACGAACCATTGTTTCGCGCGCAGCGGTTTATAGTTTGTCGTGAGGGCATGCCCCGCGCCTCGAAGCGGGTCGAGGGGCGCAACGATAACGACGCGATGCGAGCGCGAGAGTTCTTTCGCGAGCGCGGTTATGCTTGGGGTAAAACAACCTGCTTCGTTAACTAATAAAATTTTCATTATCTCGCCTCCTTTCGGGCGCGTTTTTCGAGAACCGCGCCGAACTTATCGATGCGTTTATGGTTAGTCATGTCGTAAGTTAGGGGCGCAATCGAAATAAACCCGCTTTTCATGAGGTTTGCGGTGCTGTTTTCGTCGTCAGTTTTATCCTCGCGCGAAACGATTTCTTCCCAATAATATTTCTCGCCCGTGCAATCGACCTTTTCGATATATTTCGAAAGTTTTTCGAGCTTGCCGATTGTAGGAACTTTAACGCCTTTATAATCTTTAACGCTCTCGGAGGCCGGTATATTTATGTTTAGAATCGTATAGGGCGGTAGGTTTATCTTTAATAATTTATCGAGGTTTTGTTTAATAAATGCGGCGGGCGCGGCCATTTCGTTCGCGCTATGCCCCCCGATTTTGAGTTCATACCCAATCGCAATGCCCCGAACGCCCTCGAACGCGGCTTGAAACGCCATAGCGATGTTGCTCGAACAAAAAATATCCGTGCCGAAATGCCAGCCGTTATTTATCCCCGAAATAACGACGTCGACCTTATTTTTATTCGTTAAAATCTCAGATAGCATAACCGAAACCGCGTCGCTCGGCGTTCCGTAAAATTCGTATGCCTCGACTTTCGAAAACTTATCGAAAGATTTTTTCGTATCGCCGTAAACCGCCGCGAGTTGGGATTTATAATCCACGCGCTCGAACATAACCGGCGTTTCAACCGACGAAAACGACGAACCGCGCTGATGGCTGTCGACTGCCATTCCGCAAACAAAAACCTTATGCTTCTCCGCTAAAATCTCGACAAGCGCCGCGAGTTCGCGCGACTTTAAGTCCGCTGTATGCGCAACTAAAATATTCATACTATATATATAGAAACAAAAATCGAGAAAAGCAAACAAATCCTTTGCGTTTTCTAAAAAAATTCCGCATAATAGGTTATATGGCAATCGCAGTTTTCGCCGACATTCATGGAAACCTCGAAGCGCTCCAAGCAATCCTTAAAAGCATAAAGCGCAAAGGCATAAAACAGGTTTATTTTTTGGGCGATGCGATAACTTTCGGGCCGGATTCGTTGGAATGTTTGAAATTGCTCGCGAAAAGCGGCGTCCGTTGCATAATCGGGAACCATGAACAACGAATGCTCCGCTACGATAAATCCGTCGCCGAGATGAGTTTTGAGGGCACGAAACATATGGAGGATATTAGGGCGAGCCTAGATAATGAGGCGCTTGCGTTTATAAAATCGCTGCCGCTCGAAATTAAAACCGAATATAAAGGCTATAAAATCGCGTTCACGCATTACAGCCACGATAAAAGCGGCGTTGTCCGCGACGATTACGAGGAATTTAGCGAACCGAAACTCATTAAACTTTTCGATTATTTAGGGAGCGATATCGTTTTTTTCGGGCATATCCACCACCGCAAAATTATCATCGACGCCTCAAATAAAAGTTTTATGTGCTTGGGGTCGAGCGGTTGCGTTCATGGCGATAAAACTTTTTGGACGTATTTCGATATTAAAAAATCGCCGGATAGCGACGCGAACCTTGATTTTCGGCGCATAATGTGCAAATTCAACCGCAAAAAATTCGAAAAAAAAGTTAAAGAAAGTGAACTCGCGAATAACGAAAAGTTCGCGAAAAAATTCTTTAACGTCGATATTTAAAAAGGAGAAATAAAATGCAAACAATCGAAAGTATCGCAAAAAATTTCCTGTTTGAGGAAAAAATGACGGTCGCCGACGCGCTTGAGCATGGCGCGGTTGGGCTGAACGTCGCCTCGGGAAAAATCAACGGCATGCTTTATTCCGTTCTTTTTAATAAGGCGCAAATGAGCGAAGAGATAAACGCTGCCCTGCTCGAAAGTTGCGGCGAGGCGCTTTATAGCATCGCTGAGATAATACTCTCCGCCGGCGGTTCGGTCGAAAATGTTGTTCGCGAGTTTGTTTCGTCTTGGGCTGTTAAAAACGAGCGCAACAAAGAAACCCACGCCTCGATTTTAGAGATGCTTAAACACCGGAAAGTTGAGGACAAAGTTAAATCAAACGAAAGAAAAGCGGGGGCAACTCCCCTAGCTCCCCAATCAGCCTCAAAATCAAAGCAACAAAAACTCGGCGACTTAACGATTTAACGCGACAATCCATTTTAAAAACGCGCTTCGGATATAAAGCGCGTTTTTTTTGAAATTATTTTTGGGAGTGAGAGTATTAAATTACCCGAAAAACGTTTCGATTTTATTTTTCGCGACGATGAGGAGGTCGGCGAGCATACTATAACGCTTGCTTGTATAGGTATTTGCAACCATTTTTTGGACGTTCTCGCGGCTGCCGACGAGCATAACGAGTTTTTTCGCGCGGGTTACTGCGGTATAGAGTAAGTTCCGCGTTAAAATCATGTATGCCCCGGTCGTTATCGGGATAACGACCGCGTCGAACTCGCAGCCTTGGCTTTTATGAACCGTTATCGCGTAAGAGAGCGTTATGTTTTGGAGCCCGCCGCTTTCATAAACCGCGACGCGCCCGTCCTCAAACTCGATTTCGACCTCGCCATTATGGCGGTTTATCTCGGTTATTCGCCCGATGTCGCCGTTAAAAACGCCTGAGCCCTCCTCGCCGTCGCGCGTCCAATCCTGATTATAGTCGTTATGGATTTGCATAACGCGGTCGCCCTCGCGGAAAGTCGTTTCGCCAACTTTCCGTTCTTTTTTGCCGTTTTCGCTAGGGTTAAGCGCGGCTTGCAACTCGATATTGAGGTTATTAACTCCCGCGAGTCCAGTTTTCATAGGCGAGAGGACTTGGATTTGCGAAGTTTCGGTTTTTAGGAATTTCGGCAAGCGATTTAAAACAAGCGAAACGATTTTTTCCTTAATTTCACTCGGGTTCTCGGCCGTTTCAAAAAAAAAGTCATCGCTAATATTTGAAATATCCGGCATCTCGCCCTTATTTATTAAATGCGCGTTGACGACGATTTTGCTTTTTTCGCTTTGGCGATAAATCTCGGTTAGGCGCACTACCGGGCAAACGCCGCTCGAAATTATGTCGCAAAGAACATTCCCCGCGCCGACGCTTGGTAATTGGTCGACATCGCCGACAAAAACAACGCTGGTTCCTTGCATAATCCGCGCTAAAAGTTGCGCGACTAAAACGACATCGCACATCGACGTTTCATCGACGATAATAACGTCCTCGCGCAAAAATTTCTCGGCGGCGTCTCCGCTCCGCCCGTTAAAGTCGCGCCCGAAAGCGTCTATGCCGAGCGCGCGGTGGATTGTGCTGGCCCGCTCGCCCGTCGCGTCCTCCATTCGTTTGGCGGCGCGGCCAGTCGGGGCTAATAACCGAACGGTTTTCTTCTCGGCCTTGATTATATGGAGTATTGCTTTAATGATTGTCGTTTTGCCCGTTCCCGGCCCGCCAGTTATAACGGAAAAACCGTTTTTTATCGCGGAGGAAACGGCGTCTTTTTGTTTTTCATGCAATTTTATTTTCGAAATCTCTTGGTATTCCGCGATTAAGTCGTCGTAATTGTCGCCCTCGCGCTCGGGGTCGGCTTGGTTTAAAATCGCAATCTTATCCGCAATCCGTTTCTCGGCATTAAAATAATAAGAAAGCGCAACGCCCTCATCGCCGCTGGCTCTGCTCACCCAAACGAGATATTTATCGAGGCAAAGCTCATTTATAACGCCGCGAAAAACCGGCATGAGCTCCTCGGTTTTTATTTTCAAAAGAATAAGCGTTTTTTTAAAGAGTTTTTCGAGGGGTAAATAAGTATGCCCGTCGCCGTCGCAAGCAACTTTTAGCGCATAAATTATGCCTGCGCGAACGCGAAAGTTCCCAGAATAGGCTATCCCGAGTTGCATCGCGATTTTATCGGCGGTTAGAAAGCCGATGCCGTCGATTGTTTCGATAAGGTTGTAAGGGTTGACTTGGATTTGTTTTATCGTTTCGCCCTTATAAAAATTAAAAATTTTTATCGACATATTAAGCGAGATTTCAAATTTTTGTAAAAAAAGAATAACCTCTTCCATTATTTGAATCTCGTTATATCGCTCGCCGATAGCCCGCGCCTTTTCGCGAGTTATCCCCTTAACTCGCGCTAGTTTTTCGGGGTCGTTTTTAATTATTTCGAGCGTTTCGAGCCCAAGCGTTTTAACTATGCGCTCTGCGGTTTTCGCCCGAACACCAGCGATAAGCCCACTCCCTAAAAAGGCTTTAGTTTGCGCTAAGGTTGAAGGCAAGACGATACTCGCCGAGGAAACAACGAATTGCTCGCCATACTTCGCGTTCTTAACCCAATCGCCCGTCATTTTAAGGATTTGCCCCTCGCCAAGGACTGCGAAATATCCGGTTGCTGTTCCCGACTTTTTAAGCCGAACAACCGAATATCCGTTCTCTTCGTTGCGAAAAGTAATCGTTTTAATCTCGTCGATAAGTTCCATTACGAAAGATTATATCATGCCGCGCTATAATAGCCAATAAACTTTTGTTGATATTCGGATTTAACAGGTGTTGTGTCCACTAAAAATGGCGATTCAGAATATGTAAATGCCTCGTTAAGCCCTTCACTACTTGAGAAATTCCCCGAGTAGGTATTATCGCCGAACGCAGTAGACACTCCGTTCCAATCCTTTACCGCGCCGACAAAAGTTTTTCCGATAGAATAGCCGATAATTCCGCCCCTATAAAGCCCCGAGCTTACCGTTGGTTTGCTGTCGTTATTCCCACTTTGCCCGAAAGCGTTATTCGAAACGTCGCCGCCGTTGTTAAAACTTACGACCCCGCCGACAATAAGCGCGTCCGTCGTGCCGATTGCGCCGTTAATTACGATATTACCATCGACAACGCCATAGTTATACCCAACAATTCCGCCGAGGATAATGCCGTGTGGATCGCCTTCTATGGTTTTAATAAGATTTCCGTTATTAAGGGTTATTATTACATCGCCGTCTTGGGTCGAGGAGTTAACCTCGCCGAAGTTTATGCCGACAATTCCGCCAGTAAAGAACGGCGTTATTGCGCCTGCCGTAAAGGTTAGCGCACCAGAATTTATTTTCGATATGACGATTTTTTCGCCGAGAACGCCCGCGAATCCGCCAGCAACTTCCGCCGAGATGTTATTCCCCGCCTTTAGCGTTATGTTTTTGATATTATTTAATTCATCTATCTCGCTATTATTGAGAACTTCGCGGCTTACGAAAACCGTTCCGAAAACGCCGCCCGAGATATTCCAAGTATTTTTAACGGTTAAGGCGTTGCGCTCGTCGGTATTCTCGTCCGCGTATTCGTTAATTAAATCTAGGTTTAAATAACTAGCCGCATCGGTAAACTTAAAGCCTACCGCGCGGTCGACAGTCGATTGCATCTTAACGCTTATGTTTTCGATTCGCTCATCGCCGGTTAAAGTCACCTCACCAACAAGCCCTCCAACGATATGCGCACCGCGAAGGTTCCCCGCCTCGATATTAACATCAACGATACTCGAACCTATACTCATTCCCGCTAAAACGCCCGCGTAAGTCGATTGGATATACATCGCGCTGCCAGTCGTTATTGTTTTAATCGTAAGGTTTTTAACGACAGCGTTATCAAGTTTGCTGAAAAGCCCGAAACTATATAACCCGAGTTCCGCGTCGCTCTCCGCGTTTTCCAAGCTTCCGCCGTCAACCGAATAATAGTTATTATAGTTGAAGATTCCGCCTTGCGGAACAGACGGCGAAAGGCTAAACTCACTAATCGTAAACCCGTTTCCGTCAAGCGTCGAGTCTTTTAACGTCGTTTTATAGGTTTGAAGCGTATTTAGCCCGACGAACCCGCCCGTCGCGGACGCCGCCGGCGTTAGTTCGTTTAACTTAATGTTCCTAACGAGCCGCATATGCCCAGTAAAGACCGCGTTATCGTAAGACGGAACGGAAGCGGCTCCGCCATCTCTGCGGTTTTTATCGTCTTCTTGCGCGCCCGAGCCGATATAGATAAGCCTGTTGAATTGCTCGCCGCTTGTTATTAAGATTGGGTTGATTTTCGAGCCTAGGCTATACCCAACAACATAATTAAGAATTGGCAAGCCTTGTTGCGTAAATGTTCCGCTCTCCTCGCGCATCGAAACCGTTATATAGTTCGCGGAAATGAGCCTTGGGCCGAACTCCGTCATGCGCCAAACGCCATAATCGTCGTCGTTGCTTATACTATAACTTTCGAACTTCGTTATGTCGATAGTGTCGTCCTCCAAAAGCCGAGCGGCGCCAATCGTTGATATGGTTGTTGGGGTTATGGAGTTGTTCGTTCCAGCCTCGCTCGGCATATTATTGTCCAAGCCATAAAAGTCCCCATACCCTTCCGCGACCGTCGCCTCAAACGCAACGTTCGCGATACAATTATTAACCGCACTCCCTTTATATAAGAAGCCGCTCGCCCTGTTCGCGCCCTCGACGACGATTTTTATCTCCGCTAAACAATCGTTAATCGTTCCGCGATTTTCGTACGCGAACCCTGACGTATAACCGGTTCTCGTTCGGATGCTTCCGTATAAGAGTTTTAAGGTTTCGGAGTTTCTTTGGGACGATTCGCCTTGGATATACGAAGCCGAGATAACCGCGCCCGCGTTATTCCGCCCAACAAAACCCGCCGTATAATGAACAATACTCGATTGCCCGCCGGTAAAGTTAAAGGAGGTTTCCGCATCGTTGTTTATATTTCCGTCGCGGAAGAAACTCGTCGTTATATAGCCGTTATTTATTGCGACGAAACCCGCCAAGATGACTTCATTTAGCGTTTTTGTCGTAGCGCCTGTCGCATAATTCGAAACAGAAATATCAATTAAAACTCGGCTGTTTGAAATCGCGCCTGTTGTTCCGTTTTGCCCGACAAGCCCACCCGCGTTGAGGCTTATCCCCGCATTCGAAACCCGAAGGTCGATTTTCGCGCCCGCACTCGACGCCGCGCCGTTAAAGATATAGGCGGATTGGTCGTAATTGGCTGTAATTTGTCCGTTCGGGAATTGTCGCTCCGAAAGAACCGCGCAGTTCGTTATAATACCGTTATTAACGCCCGCAATCGCGCCGAAGTTAACAGTCGCGCTCTTATTTCCAAAGTTATATAGGTCAACGACAAGCAAGCCTTGTTTCGTTGCATCTTGTTGGTTCGGGATAACGACTTGGACGTTCTTAACGACGCTATTCTCACCAACGCTCGAAAATAAACCGATATTATATTCGCCTCTGGCGTTCATTTGCGCGATATTAAATGATTGGATATATATTTTATAGTTATTTCCGTCGATGCTCGCATCATTAAACGCAAATGGAACATAATTCGTCAAAGTTATGTTGCTCATGAGGATATAATGCTTATTGTCCGCGATATTCATGTCGCTTAAATATCCTGCGAAGTTATCGCTCGTAAGGATTATTGGGTTGTCCTCGTCGCTTGTTGTTCTGGTTATTATATTGAAATTTATCGATGAGCGCGCTCCGCCCTCGGCAACTATATAAGGAACGTTCGAGTTCTCATACGAAAGCCCAAGTTCCGCGCGAAGCGTATTCCCGCTCGAACTTGCCATAACCGAGATTATATATTTGCGCCCATTAGAAACGCCCATTCGATAACTTAAATTATATTCGCTGCTAACCCCGTAAAGCCTACTGTCCGTATCGCTATAATCGAAGCTGCCGTTATTTAAAAGGAACTGCTCGCCGGTATACGCCCCGAACCAACGCACAAGTTCGCCGCTGTTGAGGCTATTCGTAAATTTTTGCATCACTGCGTTTAAGGTTTTCTCGAACGCTTTATAGTCTGCCGTATTCGAAGCTCCGATAATTCCATTCTTAGCCGAGATGAAGTTAGGTTCAAGCCAAACTTGTTGTTTATTATTGTTCATTAAGTAAATCGTATTGCTAGAAATATCAGTTAATGAATAGCCCGAAACGGTAAAGAGAACAGGTTTAATTACTAGATATTTATGTTGCGTTGCTTGCGCGAAATCGTCGTTTAAAGTATAGGCGAAAGTTATCCTAATTTCTTTATTAAGTAAGCTTTCGTCAATCGAATTTATCTTTAAAATATAACCCTGCCTATCCGCCGTTGATTGAGCCTCTAATAAAATCAAATCTTCTATCGTTTCCGACACGCCATCAACAGAAACTGTTGGGTTGCCCGCCATTTGCGCGTTGGTTAGGCTAACGTAAAGTTCGGTTTCAGTTCCTAGCGCTTGATAGCCAATTTGCCCGTCGCTCATCCATTTTCCGCAGTAGTTTACCGAGAGCCCCGGCTTTTCAGCGAGGTAAATTTTATGCGTAGCGTCTAGCGTATATTTCTCTTCACCGTCGAAACAATTTAACTTTATCGAAAGATTAAATGTTGAGTTTTGTTGCGGACGCATCGTTGGAACGAAGTTTTGGGTATGATGGAACGGGCTTGGGAGCAGTTCCATTGCGAAATAGAAGCAACCGTTCCAACCGAAAGTTTGCCCATTAACCGTCGAAACTTGCTTAGCCGTAAAAGTTGGGCCGCGCGTTTCCGAAGCTACTCCACCTAAACCGCTGTTATTGCTTTCGCCGAGAGAGAGCGGAATATATTGTTTCGCGACTTCGTCATAAATCATTTGAGTAAAGTAAATTGTCCAATATTCATAGATAGGTTTATTTTTTATATCGTTGCCACGGCTATCTTTTTCGTAGCCGACAAATTGCTCGTAAACGTCCGCCGAAACCGAAACGCCATCGATAGGCGACGCATAAGGAACCGCCGTTATCCGCATAAGCCCTTTAAGCCCTTCGCCATTATAAAGGATGCTTGGGTTTTGCGTTTCCGCGCCGCTTTGAAGCCTTAAAGAATTATCCTCGAACGTTTCAACATCTGCGAAAACACCGGCATCGACGGTATCAACCCGACTTGTAAAGAGGCTGAAAGGTGTTTGCGCGCGAAGAGGATTGTTTGTCGATGGCGCGTTATTTAGCGCGTTCGGGCGAATTTCCGTCGCGGTTATGTTGCCCGCGAATTGCGAAACTGCCGTCGCTAGCCCACCGTTATTTATAATTTCCCTATAACTAAGTGAATTATAAAAATCAGGGTTAATTAAAACGTTAATCGAGATTTTAAACCAATGTTTTTCATAAATAAAGTCGCCGCCGGGAACATCCTCGCTCTTTTCAAGCGTTAACGCGAAAGCAAGCGCATAGCCGTTCGTAATTTTTACATAAGAAACGTTATCGTCATGATAAACGTCGTTTGGTCGCGCACTCCTAATAAAGTTTTCCGCGCTATCCCAATTAGTAGTATTTGAGTTTACGAACAAATTCTTTATCGTATTTAGTTGCGACGAATTTAAATCGAATTTTAATATATCCGTTAATTTTAGGTTCTCATAAGTTCGGGTTGTTATATCACTTATAACGCTGCCTGTTATGATTGCCGCCGCGGAAGAATCAAAAACGGATTCCGATTGGTCGAGGGTTAACTCGGTAGCTCCTGATTGAATTCGCGCGATAACTTCGGTTTTAAGCCCTATTAAATAATGATCAATAAATTCGTCCCAAACACCATTGCCGTTCGCATCATAATAGGGAATATACGTAAATTTATAATCGCCGACCGGCAACGAAGAAGCGATTGCGTTCAACGCCCTATTATCATACTCGTCGCCGCTGTTATAAAGGGTTCCGCCTATGTCGTCAATTGTCGCGCGAATACTCCAACCCTCCGACGACAAAGTTGCGTTAACGCTAAATTCTTGCCCGCGCCGAACGCTAAATGGGGTTTTGCCGCCAAAGTTATACGGGTCGTTCGCCATAAGCGATTTATACCCAACGCGCCCGATGCCAGCCGCAAAAATATCGATATATTCAATAGAAGGGATAACCGCGACTTTTAAAGTTTTGATTATGGTGCCGCCCGCGCTCGAATTGCGGAATTCTATCTCGAAATTACCCGTCCCGTTAACTTCAAAATACCAACTAACCTCGCCGCGCGACGAATCGGACTTAATTCTTGCTAAGGCGCGCGAACTTAAATCCGCAAGAATCCAATTAGGTTGAATTTCATAGGAATGATACGCGGAAAGGTTCGCGTCTATATCTTCCTTAAAAATATCATCGAAATAATAACGGTTTGCGCGAACTGCCGAACCTTGTTGCTCTCCGCCGGAATAGAAAACCGCGATATCCGAAGCACCTAACTTCATAATATGGTTAAAGCCGTTCGCGTTATTATAAGTTTTGTTAAGCGTAGGAAAACTATCTTTTAAGGTAAGCGCGGAACGCACCGGCGCATCCGAGCCCGGGTCCTCTTCTCCCATAAGCCCCGGCGCAGAGCCTTTCGGCGACCATTGCGTATATATATAGATAGGAATTTGCATCTCAACGAAATGCAACTCGCCAAACTCGTCGTCCTCAAATACGTTATCCTCGGCATATATTGTTAGAATAATATTCGCGCCGTTCGCTTGCCCAACGCTACCATAACCGCCATTACCCGACCAATACAATACGTTTTTCGACCCCTCCATTACATAAAGGGTTTTAGACTTAGAAGAATTATACGTACTACCCTCATGCGGCGCTTCGGAAACGACGGCTGTTATACTTTTATTAAGCGCAGCGCTTGGATAGATATTATAATCGAGTTCGAGCGTAAATGGAGTAGTTTCATAACCGTAATCAACGCTTATTTCAATACAATCATTAGCCATCGAAACTTCTGGGCCAAGAAGCCTGCCGCCGTCATAAGCGGACGTTATCTTTTTTATGCCGAGCCCCTCGATTTGAACCGCGTCCTTAACGTCAACGTCTACATAAACGTCATAAAAGTTCGTAAAATTATAAACGAAATCTTCGTCGCCGTAGATATTTTCGAAGGTTTGGGTTATGTTGAATTGGAGTTTTTGTTTTGTTTCCGAGCGTAAAAGCCCCGTCAACTTATAAGAAGTTATATTAGTAAGCGCCGTTCCGCTCGCTGCTGGCGCGTAGTTATTGGCTCCTATTTTTTGTTCTAACTCAAAATTTTGCGACGGATAAATCGGCGTTATACTTAAATAACTATCCTCCGCAATCCCGCCACTCGCGAATTTTAATCCTAATGTTAACTCTTTCGACGCGTTCGATTTCCCCATAGTGCCAAGGCTCGCTAGCGTATAAAGCTCTATATTATTCAACGAAGGTGAAACATTCGTTAAGATATCTAAAACAACTAGATTTATTTTTAAACCCTCATGCGAAAGATTTCCAAAAACCGCATCATTAACCGCCGAAACACTATAAGTTATTGTGCCCGTTGCCGTCGCGGTTATGATTGCACCTTCAACCCTAGTTTCAACGCCGCTTTTTGTTATGATTATGTTCTCGACCCAAATACCCGCGCCATTAGAAGGCGTTTTTTGGACAACAATCTCATAATTCCCGCCCTTTTTAACAAAAACAGTTAGTTCGGGCTTTCCGCCAATAATATCCGTTTCGGTTTTTAAAACTTCTCCGCCAGCGCGCGCGACAACTTGCGGCGTTATAGAATCTAACTCTTCCCAAACCCTAACGCGCATATGACGCGAGATACGGTTAAAATAAACGAGGGTAAAGCCGTAATCGACGCCTTGGGTTAACTTTTGGTTAACTTTTATATCGTAAGCGAGGGTTTGAGTTGTATCGCCGCTTATATAATCCGCCGTAAACTTATCCTCGCTGTTCGCGTCCCAAACAATTTTAACGCCTTTCTCATAAAGTTTTCTATCGCGCTTTTCCTCGTCGGTCGAGTTTATAAAGTCAATATCGTCGCTATCAACACTTATCCCCATCGAAACAGCGCGGGTTGGGTCGTTTAATAAATCTATAACGTTTCCGGTTGGCGTTATAGTCAACGCATCGTCGCTAACGAACCGATAAGCCTCAAGCGGAATTTTAAATTTACAAACCGAAGTATTAGAAGAACCGCTCGGAACGTTTTTTATAACTAAAGTTAGGTATTTATTAAGTATGTCGCCCGAATCTTGACTATTAAGGCTTATCGCGAAGGTATTATTATAAAAGAAACCGCCGCCGAGTTTTGTGTTCTTCGATGGGTTAATCATAGTCCAAACGCCGTTTTCTAGTATCTCGATTTTTAAACTTCTCGAAATGTCCATCAATGTAGAACCATCATAAAGCTCGAATAAAATATTCGCGTTATGCGGGCGCGCCTGAGTGTTTTGGAGTATATAGCCGTCCTTAGTTTCTAGAGAGAAGATTGTTCGCGGAAGCGGGTCGCTTGAATCTTGCGGAACATAAAAAACGTTAAGCCCCTGCGCGTCGTCATCATCGTCGGAATAATAACCGATATTATTTTGTTCTTTAATAACCGCCATGTTCGCCGCCTCATCTAACTCATTCGCCCTTAAAACCCCGTCCTTAAACATATTTAAGACAACAACTTCCATAACATGGGTCTTTGTTAGATATGAATAAAACCCGTCCGCGCTATTTAGCGTTATAGTTCCGTTCTCGGTCTCTATTTTCGGCGTAAATCTAAATTCAACAAAACAAGCCCCTATATCGTTAGAGATAATGCTAACTTTTTTTTCTTTAAGGTCCTCAACTCTAACTTTCGAGCTATTAACATTTATATTCCCGAGAGTATCGCGGCTGTCGCTCGCGCTAACGGAATAAGCTAGCCTATTCCCGACAAAACCTGTTAGGTCTATATTTTCATGGTCTCTTAAATCGCCCCCGTCCGTTTCGGCATTCTTAACAAGCGTAATTTGGTTGGGGATACTCGGGTTGCCGTATGGTTCGATAACATAGACTTTAAAATTAACGAACTTTGTTGGGTCGCTACTAAGGCGCGCACGAAGATTAACGACACTCGGTGCGCTAGCCCCAACAATAAATTTATTGCCCTCTATCTGGCAGCCACTGTCCCCGGTTAAAATCTCGAAATCGAGTTTTTTATCCGTCGGGGTATAACTTTCCGTTTTAAAATTATCAACAGAATAAAAATTAAAGTATGCGCTATCTAATAAAAGTTCGCCGTGCCCGTTGCTAACCTCTTCGCCGCTGCCGAGTTTTTGAACCGCGAAATATCTCTCGTCTTTTTGCTCGAAATCTTTCGCAATTATATTAACCGAAACCTCGATAGTTTGAGCTAAACCGCCTGCATTCGAAACAACAGTTATGTCCGTTTTTCCGCCCTTAATCCCTGCGGTTATGCGCATGTTTTGGTTGTCTATCATATTAACAGTCGCGACGTTCTTATCCGAAACGCTTGCCGTCCAGCCAGTATCAACATTTTTCGGCATTTTATCGATTGTTATCCGGACGTCTTGATAGTCTATTCCGTCATGAACGAGTATTCCATTTTCGTTTTTAAGTTTTAAATCTATCTCAACTTGCGTTCGCGAAACGCTCATACTCGCTTTAGAATAAGGGTTGGGAGTGTTCGAAGAAAAGATGGCGATAAGCCCAATAATGGATGCCAACCCGACGGCGGCAACTATTAAAATAAGCAACCTTCTTTTGTTCATAGTTCCCCCAACTATAGTATAAGGAAATATACAGTTTTTATCTAAAAGAAGTCAAACAAACAAAGCGCGAATACTTATAGAATTATTTATTGTTTATATAAAATTAGTCGTAAAATTTGTTCGTTAAAATCTCCGCGCCGTTTTTCGTTATTAAAACCGTATTTTCGTAGTGCGCCGTTAGTTTTCCGTCGACCGAAACAACAGTCCAACCGTCCTTAGCCGTTTTTACGTCTTTTTTACCCGCTAAAATCATAGGCTCGATACAAATCGCCGTATTCTCAACCATTTTCTTGCGCGCGTCGGTTAAAAGTCTTGGGTGGTTTGGCTTATAGTTTGGGATAAGCGGGTCGAGATGAACTTCTTTCCCGATTCCGTGCCCGAAATAATTTTCGAGGATTGAATAAGGCGTATTCTTCTTAATATAGCCCTCCACTGCCTCAGATATAGCGCCGAAAAGTGCGCCGGCCTTAACAACTTTAACCGCTTCAAAAAATGAGTTCCGCGTTTCGTCGATGAGCCTTTGTGCCTCGTCGCTTATTTTCCCAACGCCAAACGTTCGGCAAGCATCGGTATTCATTCCGTTATAACCCGCGCCGACGTCAACCGAAACAATATCACCCTCGTTTAGAACTTTGTCGGTTCTTGGCATTCCATGAACAATTTGCTCATTAACGGAAATGCAAGTCGCGTATTTATAACCGTGAAGCCCCTTAAAACAAGGATTACAATCGTTATCTTTTATAAACTTATCCGCGAGTTCTTCGATTTGCATTGTCGTCATGCCCGCTTTAATTTCTTTCGCGAGAAATTTAAAGGTTTTCGAGAGAACTTCTCCCGCGAACCTTATATTCGAAATCTCTGTCGAATTTAATGCTCTCACTTCTTCCCTTCTTTTTCGATAATTTCTTTAACGAACGCATACGTATCCGCCGGCAAATATTCTTCCTTAACTTTAACGGTATGAAGTAAATTCTTATTCTTATAAAACTCTAATATCGCGCCATTATCTCTATTATAATTTGAGATCCTTTGTTTTATAACATCGGTTTTGTCGTCCTCGCGCTGATAAAGTTCGCCGCCGCAAGCCTTACAACAGCCCGAAACGTCGTCCCAATTCGAGTTGTAAATCGCCCCGCAATGGCGGCACATAAAACGCCCTGCGAGCCGTTTCATAACGATATCGTCGGCAACATCGAGTTGGATAACCATACTAACGTCGACATATTTTTCGAGCAATTCCGCTTGTTTAAGTGTTCGAGGGAAACCGTCGAGAATAAAACCGCCCGCGCAAGGCAAATCTTTCATCGCAGCAACTAACATATCAACCGTTAATTCGTCCGGAACCCAAACGCCTTTAGCAACATAACTCTCCGCTTTAATTCCAAGCGGCGTTTTATTTTTAATATTCTCGCGGAAAAGCGCGCCCGTTGAAATATGGCAAAGATTATAGTCTTTAACAAGTTTTTCCGCAACGCTGCCCTTACCGCCGCCTGATGGCGCATTTAAAATTATGTTCATCTTTAAATTCTTTTAACTCCCTAATAACCTATTATATGCAAAACCGAAAAGTCAAGGCTTTTATAGGCAAAATCAACGCAAGTTTTGTATTGACGAAAATACGTCTCGCAAGGTATCCTTATTATATGAACATCAACACGCTTTCCCCTTCCGCGAAACTCATTCGCAATTTCGTTATGGGCGAAAACCAACCGCAAATTTTAGTTTTAGTTTGTGGAGAGAACCTCGAAGAAACTAAAAAGCATGCTCTCGAAGGCATCGTTTCGGCTGGCGGAAGTTATCGCGTTATGGCTATCCCAGAGTTTAGCGAACTCGACAAAATCTCGCCCCTAACTGCGAATTATGCGAAAACCTATATGGCGGATATTTCTAAATTTATCGATAACTTACTCGAACAAAAACTCTATGACGGCGTTTTAATTATCTCGAATAACCTTATCGGGGCGGTAGCGGCTATAAATTCTTGCGTTAATAAAAATATCCCGACAACAGTTCTTTCAGGCGGTTATGAAAGCGATACGTTAGAGCGGTTCTTGTCGTCGGTTGGCGCGGAAACTTGCGGAAAAATTACGAGCGCCGCTTTAAAAGAATTAACGCTAACGACGCAAAAATCAAATTCGTTCACCGAAAAAGGAATCGCGAATTCGCTAATTTATTTTCTCGAAAATCTCGGGCTCGCAGTTAAGGATGCCTCTAAATCGCCCGCAAATAGCCCTAAACAGCGTTTGGTCGCTTTTGAGGCTGGAAAGCAAGTCGCAAAGACCGCCAAAAATCAAGACGCGATAGTTAAACTTATAACGAAAGAAAACGTCGTTTCGGCGGCTAGCAAAATGGCGAAAAATGGATTTAACCTCTTCGCGCTGACATACTTAAATTTTGTCGATTTTAAAAAAGTTATTGCGCCGTTAATTAAAGAAAAAAACAGCCAAATTAAAACCGTTAGCGGAGTTTGCGACGCATTTATCCAAACTTCGGGCGCGACTTCAACCGTTTTCTCGGGCTCGGTTTGGGCATATGAGGATTTAACTAGCGCGGACGTTGGGCTAGCTAGCGGCGCGGTTGACGGCGGCGTTTTAGTTATAAAAAACTCGGCGGGCGTTGACGTTAGCCAAATCCAAAACGTTATTAAAGGTTTCGGGATTGCGGAAAAGTTTTTCGTTTTAACTAGCGGCGTCGCAGAAGTTAACGAGGTTGCTACGCTTTGCATGGCTAGCGAGGATATCGACCTATTCGAAACCGGCGACGTTATCGAGATTGACCTAAATAAAGGCAAAATCTCGTCTAGCATTTCGGCGCGCGACTTAAAATTAAGGGCAAAACGCAAGCGATAAAATGAAAACAATAAAAGAAATCGAACAAAGCATAACAAAAAAGTTCCATACAAAAATTTGGACGAAGTTTATTGAGGGCATAAACCGATTTAAACTGCTCGATGACGGCGATAAGATTGCGGTTTGCGTTAGCGGCGGAAAGGATAGCTTCCTCCTCGCGAAATGTTTTCAAGAACTAAAACGCCAAAGCGACAAAAACGGCAAATCAAACTTCGAGGTTATTTTCCTTTCAATGAACCCCGGATATAACGCCGAAAATCTCGAATTATTAAAACAAAACGCCGAAAATTTAGGCGTTCCGTTAACGATTTTCGACTCGCCGATTTATGATACGGTCGAGAAAATGGGCGGAAATCCTTGTTATATGTGTGCCCGAATGAGGCGCGGGAATCTTTACGCGAAGGCGAAAGAACTCGGTTGCAACAAAATCGCCCTCGCCCACCATATCGACGATGCAATCGAAACTACGATGATGAATATCCTTTACGCGGGTAAGTTCGCGACGATGATGCCGAAAATTAAGTCGAAAAACTTCGAGGGCATGAGCCTTATCCGCCCCTTAATCCTAGTTAGCGAGAGCGAGATTATCGCTTGGCGGAACTATCACGAGTTAAAGTTTTTGAATTGCGCCTGCCGCTTTACGGAAAATTGCGTTATAAACGAAAACGAACCCGGCGAATCGACGCGCCGCAAAATCAAGTTCCTAATAAAGGACTTAAAAAAGCTAAACCCCGCCGCCCCGCTCAACATCTTCAACTCGGCGAACAACGTTGTCCTTAACCAAATCCTCGGCTACAAAAAAGACGGCGAGTATTTTTCGAATGTTGATTGTTAAAGCTTGTCTTTCCTCTCCTGTTTCTTTTCTGCTCTCTTAATATATTTTGATATTCCTGTCTTAGAATTTAACATATCATCACTGTACTGTTTTGAACTAAGCATGCCCCGCATGACGTCATCGTCAATATTAGTAATTCCTAAATTTCGTGAAGCAATTAGCATCACCTCATGATAAGGGAAGTTAGGGTCTTTTTGTTTTAAGGCCTTTACTTCAAGATTAAACTTTTGGTCAGGACTCATATCCTTTCTTTGTTCGTCGCTTAATGAACTCCAACATTGAGGGTTTTTAATAATTTGCTTAAATTTTTCATCATCCATGTTGACACCTCCGTTTCGTTCGAATAAATTTGGAGCGGGTGAACGGAATCGGACCGTCGCAACAGGCTTGGAAGGCCAGTGTTCTACCATTGAACTACACCCGCAGGCGTTTCAGGGCGATCGAACTTTTGATGGTCCTCTACCCCAAAACAAGATTATTTTAAGCGAAAAAGTTAATGAAGTCAACACAAAAATGAGCGGAAAAGTTCCGCCCATAATTATGAAAGATTACTTAAACAATCTGCCGATAAAAGACTACGCTCTCGCCTTCGGGGGTTGCGGCTGCTAGTTCTGGATTTTGGGCTAATAAATCGGCGGTTTTTATTTGCATCGACTTCGCAACGTCCCAAAGCGTTTCGCCCGCGCGGATTATATGGATATTTATCGCGCTGTCGTCGACCGGCAACGGCGCTCCGACAACAAGTTCGTTAACGATATCCGTTTCCGCCTCCTCTTCGCCGGTTATGTCGAGGAAAAGTTTTGCGTCGACGAAGATTTCTTTTCCGCGCCTGATTTTAACGGAAAGGTCGGTCGGCACGCACGAAACGGAATATTTGCGCGACGGCTCGATGCCCGAAATTTTGAGCGATTTACTAAACGGAACCTCGATAAAATAACTATTTTTTGCGTCCTCTTCGCCTTCGTAAACCATTTGAGCCGTTAAAATTCCTTCGAGCAGCGTTTTTTCGGCGTTCGCAATTAACTTTGCGCCCTTAATTTTCGCGCCGTAAACCGAGAGCGGCTTAACTGCGAACGGTTCGTCCGCGCCTAGCGACAAGTTCCCGTCGACGTCAACGCTCATGCGTGAGCCTACGCGGTTCGTGGATTTTGCGACGTTTTTATTAAACCTAAGTTCGTTGGTTTCGAAAATCGCGTCGCTCGCAAACGCAATTTGTTGCGCCTTTATTAGGGTTCCGGCGAATTGCATCTCGGCGGAAACTTCGAGTTCGAGGTTCTCTTCATTTTCGATTTTTAGGTTAACAGCGCCGACTTTAACTTCGCCGCTAAGTTGGTCTGCGCCCGTGATTGCCGCGTTTTTTATGTTTTGCGAAAAGTCGACGTCAACGGTTTTTTGAAGAACCTCGCTATCTTTAATAAGCGTCAACCCGAGGCTTAAAACGCCCTTAATGTTTGCTTTTCCGTCGGCTACGGAAATATCCTCGAGATATGCGTTTGCGTCGGTTAAAAACACGCCCGAAACGTCGCCGTCTAACGCAACCGCCTCAGTTAATTCAAACCGCGACGAAATTCCGCAGTTTGCCGAAGAGATAACGGCTTCTTGTTTCTGCGTTTCCGTTTCGGTTATGTCGTCAAGATACCGCGCAGTTTCGCCGACGAGAACTTCCCCGCCAGCCTTAATCGTATAACGAACGTCAACACTATTCGCATCGCTTTGAACCTTTTCGTCAACGATTTCGAGGGTTGGATACGCCGCGAGAATGTTCTCAAAACTCGAATTTAGGCTTATAACGAAATCTTCGCTGTTTTCGTCGCTGTTGATTTTCCCATTTTCGTCAACATAAACCGCGAACGAAACAACGCGCCCGCGAACCTCAACCGCCTTATCGTTAACCGAATAATCGTCAACGAAAACCCTTCCGCAAGCGTTTAAAAACTTCGAAAGCGGCTTCGATAGCGCGATTTTAACGCTAACTCGCTCTTCGTTTTCGATAAGCCGAGCCTTAAAATTTTGCATAAGTTCTTTATATATTGCTTCCATAGTTAACCATATGATTTTTTTGTCAATAATATAACCATGAGAGCAAAAGGCACGAACCTTGACGGCGTTAAAAACGAAATCGCGGGGCTTGTTGGGCAGCGCGCGAAGATTGTTGTTTGCCGCGGGCGCAATAAAGTTAAAATTTTCGAGGGCATAATAGAAAACGCCTTTCCCAGCGTTTTTAAAGTTAACCTCCTCGTCGGCGATTTCGTCGTTCCGACAGTTTCCTATTCCTATAACGACGTTCTTTGCGGCGAGGTTAAGGTGTCTTTGGCGATAAACGAGGCGCGGGCGATATAAGGCGCAACTTCCTATAAATAAAAAGTTTTGATTATTTTGATTTTTATTATATAGTAAGGCGATATGGAATTTATACGGTTTAATAACTTAAAAAGTTATCGCGATGCGGTTATCGCGGATTTAAGTAAGAATGAAATTCGAAACTCATCCGAAATTCAAAAGATAAGTACTTGGAGCGAACAAGAATTCGTTGATGCAAACGGCTTGTTTGCGGTCGTCAAAGATAATGGCAAAAACGCCGCGATAATCTTTCATGCACCGCCAAAAGAATTTAATTTGTATTTTATAGACAATAAATTTAATAGCACCGTAGCAGAATTTTTAATAAAAAGTTTAGTCGAGTTAAATTGGAAAGTTGAAATCGTTTGGGCTGACAGCGAAACCGGCTTAAATTTCGCTAAAGAATATGCGAGAATTACAAACCAAAGATACGAGCAAGAGGAAACTTGGTTTGCCTATAAATTAGGAAAATTACAAAACGTTAAAAAATCTGACGGCAAAATTCGGATCGCAACAAAAAACGACAGCTATTTTATTCCATATTGGTGGCGAGAGTTTGGGGCAGAAAGTGGAGTGGGAACAGGCGATGAATTAGATATAAATAATCGTATAAATAAATTTCTTAAATTAAAGCACGACATTGTTCTATTTATCGATAGTGACGACATTCCCGTCTCAATGGTCGGGTGGAAAAGAATTAGCGAAACGTTATGCCGTATCGGACCCGTTTATACGCCGCCGCAATTTAGGCGTTCGGGTTATGCGACGACGGCGGTTTGTTTACTTTGCGAACAATTACAAACGAAATATAAAGATATAATGCTTTTGGCGGACGCGGATTATCCCGCAAGCAATGCTTGTTATCAAAAAATCGGTTTTGAAAGATTATTCTCAATGATGCAATATAAGATTGGGCAATCTTAATTGTCGCAAAATCAAAACGCGCGCGCTAAAAACTATAAGCGCGCCCCTACCTTATATATGCCGAATGGGTTACGGCAATCGCGAGGGCGTCGGCGGCGTCGTCGGGCTTTGGGGTTTTTTCTAAGGCCAGGATTCGGGTTATCATAAATTGGATTTGTTTTTTGTCCGCGCTGCCGGTTCCGGTTATCGCTTGTTTTATTTGGTTGGGTTTATATTCGAAAATATTCCCGCAATGATTTACGGCGCGCAGCAAAACAACCCCGCGCGCGTGGGCGACTTGCATCGCCGTCTTAACGTTTTTCGCGAAGAAAAGTTCCTCGACCGAGATATCTGTCGGGTTATATTTTTCGATAATTAGCGCGAGTTCGCGGTCGATAAGCGCGAGGCGCGTCGCGAATTCTTCGGTCGAATGCGTTTCGATACAACCATACCCGAGGCAAGAGAGCGAACTTCCGCTCGCGCGAATAACGCCCCAACCCAGCCGCCCAAATCCGGGGTCGATTCCTAAAATTATCCGCAATTCTTTTGCCAAAGCCTACTCCCCGAACTCGCCGTTATGGAAAACGTTTTGAACGTCGTCGTGTTCTTCGAGGGTATCGATTAGTTTTTCGAACGCTTTTCGTTTTTCTTCGGGAACGTTTATATATGAAGACGGAACTTGCTCTACGCCCGAACCTACGACTTTAATTTTCGCGTTTTCGAGAGTTTGCAGAACCTCAGTTATGTCCTCAGGCTTCGTCGAAACCTCAAAAACGTCCTCCTCGTCGGTTATGTCTAAAACAGGGCTTTCGATTAGCGTTTCGAAAAGTTGCTCCTCGGTTATGCCTTCCTTATCAATACTGGCGATGCCCTTGCGCTCGAAAAGATAGGAAACCGAGCCCGAAACGCCGAGCGAGCCGCCGGATTTATCGAACGCACTGCGAACGTCGCCCGCGGTGCGGTTTTTATTATCCGTTAAAGTTTCGACGATAAATGCGATTCCTGCCGGCCCGTAGCCCTCGTAAACAATGCTTTCATAATTCGCCGACGAACTGTCCGTCGTCGCCTTTTTTATCGCGCGAGAAACGTTATCGTTCGGCATATTATGCGACCGCGCCTTCGCGATAACCTCACGCAATTTGCTGTTGCCGTTTGGGTCGCCGCCGCCCATTTTCGCCGCAACATAAATTTCCTTCGCGAGTTTTGCGAAAAGGTTGCCTATTTGGGCGTCGCGCTCGCCTTTCGCGCGCTTAATTTTACTCCATTTATTATGTCCACTCATACGGCTAGGATACTCTTATCTTTATCGGTTGTCAAACTCGTTAAGCGCCTTCATTATGATTCCGGCGGCGACAGCAACGTTTAGGCTCTCGGCGAAGTCGTTCATTTTTATCGTGAAGGTTTTATGCGGAAGGGTTTTTAGTTCGGGCGAGATGCCTTGCCCTTCGTTTCCTAATATAAGCCCGAAGTTCGGGTCGTTTAGCGCGAACTCTTCGCCGTTTAAATCGGCTAAGATAAGTTTTTCGCCGAACGCGCCGCTTTTAAATTCGGCGATAAACTCGTTATAAGTTTTTTCTATAATATTTATAAATAACGACAGCCCCGCCGAAGCGCGGATTGCCTTCGCCGAAAACGCGTCCGCCGAGTTTATTGAAATAACTGACTTAAACCCGAACGCAACCGCGCTACGAATAATCGCGCCGACGTTCGCGGGCTCTTGGATATTATCTAAAACCAAATACGGAAAAGTTATCACGCCCGAATTCGGGATTTTCGCGACAGCGAGAACGCCTTTCGGGGTTTTAAATTCCGTTATTTCGTCGAAAAGTTTGTTCGATAAAACTTCGTTCGGCTCTATTTCGCCGCGATAATCCTCGCTCGCGAAAACGCCCGCCGCGAACCCTTTATTAACGCACTCGCGAACGAGTTTCTCGCCCTCAACGATACAAAGCCCCGACTTATCGCGCGCCTTTTTCATTTTAAGCGAATTTAATAACTTAACTTTTTCGTTCTCACGCGAGGTAATCATATTTAACCCTCCCCTCGCTCATCTCCGCGGTTATCTCGCGAACGCCTTGGTTCGATATAATAATTTCGGCGACTTTGTCCTCGACTTCTTTTTGGATAACGCGTTTAATAGGGCGCGCACCGAATTCTGGGTCATAGCCTTTCTCGACGATAAAATCAACGAGGTCATCGTTATACTTAAACTCGACGCCTTTCCCCGAGAGCATTTTAACGAATTTTTCGAGTTGTAATGCGGCGATTTTCTTAACGTTTTCTTTCGAGAGCGAATTAAAGACGATAATATTATCGATGCGGTTTAGGAACTCGGGTTTGAAATGCTTTTTCATGCCCGCGAGTATACTTTCCTCTTCGACCATAAGCGACCTATCCTCGCCGAACCCAATCGCCGTCGTTTTCTTAATCTCGCTAACGCCAACATTACTCGTCATAACGATAATCGCGTTTCTAAAACTCGTTTTTTTGCCGTGGCTGTCGGTTAGATGCCCCTCGTCGAGAATTTGCAACAAAAGGTTATAAACGTCGGCGTGCGCCTTCTCGATTTCGTCGAAAAGAACGATACAATAAGGGTTCTTCCTAACCTTTTCGCAAAGAACGCTCGCATCGTCATAGCCGACATACCCCGCCGGCGAGCCGATGAGTTTCGAAACGCTGTGCGATTCTTGGAACTCGCTCATGTCGAGTTTAATAAGCGACTTCTCGCTACTAAAAACCGTTCGCGCAAGGACTTTACAAACCTCAGTTTTCCCGACGCCGGTTCGCCCTAGGAAAAAGAAACTACCTATCGGTCGGTTCGTGTCACCGACGCCAGCCCGCGCGCGCCTAATCGCGCTCGCAATCGCATCGCAAGCCTTATCTTGTCCGATTATACTCTTTTTAAGTTCGTCGGCGAGGTTGTTTAGACTCTCGCTCTCATCCTTCGAGATTTTCGAAACAGGAATTTTCGTTATACAAGAAACGACTTCGGCAATATCGTCGCTCGTTATCGCGGCGCGCTCGCCCCCAGCTCGGATTTTGGCTTTACTGCAAGCCTCATCGAGGACGTCGATTGCCTTATCGGGTAAATTCCTATCATTTATATAACGGTCACTAAGGCTAACCGCCGCAACAATCGCATCGTATCCAATCTCGACTTTATGGAAACTTTCGAACCCCTCTTTAAGCCCAGCGAGAATCTCAATCGCTTGCTCCGTTGACGGCGGATTAACAATAATCGGCGCGAAACGGCGTTCTAACGCAGGGTCTTTTTCAATATATTTGCGGTATTCTTCAAGCGTCGTCGCGCCAACGGTTTGGAGGTCGCCGCGCGCGAGTTTCGGTTTTAAAATTTCGCCGATACCCATGCCGTTTTCCTTGTCGCCTGTCGCGGTCGCGATTGTGTGGAGTTCGTCGATAAATAAAATTATATCCTTTCGCTCCTCGCAAAGTTTTAATAACCCTTGAAGGCGGTTTTCGAGTTCGCCGCGATATTTCGTTCCCGCCATAAGGCTTCCAATATCAAGCGAAAAAATGATTTTATTTCTAAGAATTTCCGGAACGTCGCCGCTAATAATTCGCAGCGCAAGCCCCTCGACAATCGCACTCTTACCGACGCCAGCCTCGCCGATTAGAACGGGGTTGTTCTTAGTTTTTCGGCAAAGGATTTCGATCATTCTTTGCGTCTCGTCGTCGCGCCCGATGATATTATCAATCTTCCCTTGTCGCGCCTTTTCCGTTAAATCTATTCCTAAATTCAAAACGCTCTCTGGCAGTTTTTTTTCGTCGTTTTCGCGCGGATTTACGGAGGCACCCCCCTCAAATTCCGCGTTATTTGCGCTGTACGGCGTTTTCACCTCTTCTTTAAAGTTTTCTAGTCCGAGCGCAGCCAGCGATTTACGCGATACGGCGTCGGCTAAACCCGAACGAATTTCGTTTAAAATAAATTTCGTTTGCGCTATTTTTTCCGCCAAAACGAATAACAAAACTTCGCTAACAATCGCGCTGAGCCCGAACGCTTCTGTATATTTTTGCGCGGTTAATAAAACGTCGCTATAACCCTCGCCAGTTTCCGAAACGGAGCGGATTTCGGCAATCGCGTTCGCCGAAACGCCTAGCGATTTTAGAATTTGTCCGGCGACGCAACCTTCATTTTTCGCGCAAGCAAAAAGCAAATGATAAGGGCGAACCTCGTTGTCGACCGTATACTGCCCTGCAATCCCAATAATCTTAATAACATTTTTCGTTAACTTCATAAACTTATTATAAAACTAGGGAGAACAAAAAAGCAATTTGATTTTAACCAAGCACCTCGTTATAATAAAATTATGCTTTGCGAGATTTGTGGTCAAAATATTGCGTCGCTTATACGCGGCGATTCTTTCGGAAATGAAATTCGCGTTTGTATGCGTTGTTTAGATAAGCCGATTTTCTCGAAAGCGGATTTATTAGCCGACCTTATCGCGAACGATTTCGATATTTTTAGCGCGCCGATGACGCCGCTAACTCCAAAACCTAAGGTTTGCCCTTGTTGCGGATATTCTTTCGAGGATTTTAGGGAGTTCGGCGAATTGGGTTGCAGCGAATGTTATAAGGCGTTCGCGGCGGAGTTAGCGCCCGTTATCGCGCGGCTTAAAAAGGCGGTTTATGATGAATAACATAACAAATATCGTCGTTTCGTCGCGGATAAGGCTCGCCCGCAATATAGAAAAAGTTCCGTTCGCGATAGATGACCCGCAATTTTTCGAAAACATCGCGCTCGGGATAAAGCAATCTTTCCCTGATTTTTATTCTACGAAAGTTGCGGATATCGCGCCCGAGCTTGCAAGTTCCTTATTCGAGCAACATCTAATAAGTAAAGAAATCCTCGCCCACGAAAACTACGCGAGCCTTGTCGCGAACAAGAAAAACACGGTTTCGATTATGCTGGGCGAAGAGGACCACGTTCGCATCCAAGTTATAAAACAAGGATTTAATTTAAGCGAAGAATATCGCGAGGCGAGCGAGATTGCCGCCGCGCTCGAGAAAAAATTTAAAATCGCGCGGTCAAAGGAACTCGGATATATAACGAAATGCCCGACGAACTTAGGTTCGGGCATGCGCGCGAGCATTATGGTTTTCTTGCCGGGTCTTTGTTTAACCGGGAAGATTTTAAGCGTTAAAAACCTCTTCGGCGAACTTAAAATAACCTTTCGCGGCGAGAAAGGCGAAGGCAGCCGCAGCGACGGGTTTATGTATCAAATCTCGAACCAAGCCCATATTGCTCTGCGCCCAGAAGAGATTATCGACATGGTTATAAAGGCGACGACGATAATTTGTGAGGCGGAACTCGCCGCCCAAGCGGAACTTTTTAATAAGGATAAGTTGGTTTTGCGCGATAGAGTTATGAAGAGCCTCGGGATTTTAACTTACGCCGAACTAGTTTCGCCCGACGAGGCAATCGAACACTTAACGAACTTAAAACTCGGCTGTTCTCTTAATATAATCCGCTTTAAAAACAACCGCATAATCGACGATTTAATTTTTACAACCCGCCCGCATACGTTATTTAGCCGTTTCGCAAAAAACGGTGCTCTCCCCGACCCGAACGCCGTCCGCGCAAAAGATATTAAATCGGTTATAAAGCAGAATTTACTTTAAACAATTCCATAACTCGCAAAAGCCTCAAACCCGCCGAGTTCGTCTATATATTGCCTAGCCTCCTCCGCGCAATCCGCGAAGGATTTTTTAATTTCTTCGCGAACTTCCCCACCCTCAAAATCTTTAACGAAAAACATAATTTCCTCGTCGCCGATTGCGCAATAAGTTTCGACGTAAGCGTTCGCGTAAATTTTCGAGATTAAATTCGAAACAACGCCGAGCGTTAGGTCGCTCTTGCTGAGGTCTTTGCCGTGCAGCCCGTTTGGGTTAAAGAGCGGCTGGTCGTTGCCGAGTTTGCGGTTTGTGCAACCCGTATCAACTTGGTAGCCGCCCTTCCAAAACCCGAGCGGATTTATTTTATAAGTTTCGAACGGTAGGTTTTCGCGCGCCCAAGTTAAGAACTCTTCTTCAGTTGCGTTTGATTGGCAAATTACCGCGTGGTTATTATCGAAATCAAAAATATATTTGCCGTCGCTTGGGAACTTTTCGCCGATTTTTCGCGCGAACTCTGTCGCCTTTTCATATTCCTCGTTCCATTTCGCCTTAAAAACGCCGTTGTCGCCGCATTTTATCCCGCCTTTTTGGTTATCCGCGAGATGTTTATCTTGTTCCGCGATAATGAGTTCGGTCTTAACGTCCTCGCCAACGATTCGGTCGACAATAGCGTCGACTTCCTCTTCGGTAAACCTCGCGTTGCTCTCGATAATAACCTTACAATGCCCATGCCCTAAAAGAACCTCAACCGCGCATTTTGGGTTTTTCGTTTCCTTATATGCTAGGTCGATAATCGCGCCCGCAATCGCGTCCGCGATTTTATCAGGATGGAACTTATTTACTTTTTCGATTTTCATTTGTTTTTCTCCTTTTCGTTGGCGAATAAAAAACTCACCATTACGATGAGTTTATTTTTAAAGAAATAACGCTCATCGTTAGCCATTCGCACCTTACTTTTCAGCAGGTTGCGGCGTGGTCATCGGGGCTAATCCCTCGCACGCTCTTTATGATAGTCGTTTTATAACATTTTGTTTTCGGCTTGTCAACACTTTACAGGATAGTCGAAGTCGGCGTGTTCGCGCGTCATGTATTCCATATAATCCGCCTCAACATACTTCCACATTTTGTTTAACTCGGTTAGTTCTTTGCGCTTAAATTTAAGCCCTGAGATTTTTTCGAAGCTCTCGATAAGCATTTCGTTAAACTCCTTATCCATTCGCCCAGTAAGCCGCCCGAGGTCAACGAACGGGCTCGAACTCGAAACAAACGCATAATCTAAAACGCCGCAAAGCCGTTTCTTTTTATCGATAATTAAATTACAAGGGTTTAGGTCGCCATGAACGAGAACGAGTTTCTCGCCCTCTTGTTTTTTTAGCGTGTCCAAAACCGAATAATCATAATCCTCGTTGCCGTTAATATATGAGAGTTCAGTTAAGAAAGTTGAGAGCGTTTCCGTCGTTTTAATTTTATCCGTTAGGTTTTGGATATCAAAAATATATTTCGCGATATCGCCCGCAATAACTTGCTTTTCGGCGGTCGTCAAAGTTTCGTAAACGTCATTAAGCGGCTCGCCGGAAACTAGCTCATGAAGGCTAAACGCGCGCCCGTCTTTTAAAGCCTTCTTATATATAGGCGTTTTTAGGACGAGATATTGTTTTATTTCTGTCGTAGCTTCTATTTCTTTTTCAAGCGCGCGCATAAAAAAATCGGTTCGCGGAAAACGCGCAACAAAAGTTTTTTTACCTAAACCTAAAAAACCTTTTTTATAAGCGTAATAAACGTAGTTCGTCCGCCCCGTTGCGATTTTCTCGGCTGCGTAAACGCCCTTTATGTTCTCGCGAACAATCGCGCAAAAATCATCGTTTAAATCAAAAAAGTTTTTTTCCATAATCTAAATATATTCCTTTGGTTTTTGGTTTATGTTCTACTCAATCATCGTGACTACTATCGGCCGCCTCTTTATCGTTTTATTAAGAAAGTTTTGAACGGCCTTACGGATTTCACTGCGGATTTCAGTTTGGTCGCAAGATTTAAAGTCGACATCCTTAACAACGTTAACAACAATCTTTTTAAGTTCGCCATAAATATCGTTAATCTCGTCGAAATATATTAAACCCTTCGTCATGATGTCCGGCGTTCCAGAGATTTTGCCGGTTTGTTTATCAACCGCAAACCCTACTATACAAATCCCGTCCTCCGCAAGGCTTATCCTATCGCGCAAAACCGCCGAATCCATATCGCCCGAGCCTGTTCCGTCAATAAGGCGTGAACCCGAAGGCACTTGCCCAACCTTTTTAAGCGCGGTCGCCGAGAGCTCGAAACAATCGCCTAAATCTGGAAGCGCCATCATGCGTTCGTTCATGCCGAGCGATTTAGCGAGTTCGTAATGCTTTTTAAGATGTTTATATTCGCCATGGACAGGCATAAAGAAACGCGGTTTAATTAAAGTATGGATAAGTTTAAGTTCTTCGCGGCAAGCATGCCCCGATGCGTGAACCGCTGCGAGGCTTTCATAAACGACTTCGCACCCGCGCTTAAAAAGGTTGTTAACAATATTATTAACGGCTTTTTCGTTGCCGGGGATTGGGCTCGCGGATAAAATTATCGCATCGCTAGGCCCTAAGTTAACCTTTTGGAAGTCGCCCGACGCCATGCGCGCGAGCGCGCTGCCCGATTCGCCTTGGCTGCCCGTTAAGACAACTAAAACCTCTTTATCGGCGTAATTATTTATATTCGCAAGGTCTATAACGTTCCCGACCGCGGTTTTCATCTCGCCGATTTTAAGCGCGATGTCGCTTATCGCGAGCATACTGCGCCCCGAGAACGCAACTTTTCGTTTATATTTTGTCGCGAGGTCAAGAAGTTGTTGAACGCGATGAACGTTCGAGGAAAAGGTCGCGACGAAGAGCCTTTTATCGGCGTATTTTTCGAAAAGTTCGTCGAGTTTCGCGCCAACGCTAGTTTCGCTAATCGTAAACCCTTCGCGCTCAACGTTCGTGCTTTCGCAAAGAAGTAGCGCAACGCCTTTTCGCCCGATTTCTGCGATTCGCGCAAGGTCGATAACCTCGCCGCCTACCGGAGTATAGTCAATTTTAAAGTCGCCGGTATGAAAAATAACTCCTGCTGGCGTCGTTACCGAAAGCGCGAACGAACCCGGAACAGAATGGTTTACGTGGATAAATTCAACGATAAAGCAACCGATTTGAACGACGCTTCTGCCCTTAACCGCAACGCCCTTAACTTTAATGCCCGGGTGTTCGCGGAGTTTATGCTCGACGAGCGCGAGCGTCATTCGGCTTCCGTAAATTGTCGCTGGAACGGTTTTTAAAACATAAGGCAAGCCCCCGATATGGTCCTCGTGGGCGTGGGTTATAACGAACCCGCGAACTTTGTCTTTATTACGTTCTAAATAAGTAATGTCTTGGACGACTAAATCGATGCCCGGCATTTCCGCATCAGGAAACCCAAGCCCTGCGTCGATAACGATAATATCGTTTCCGCATTCGAGCGCGGTCATATTCTTCCCAATCTCGCCAACGCCGCCCAAAAAGACGATTTTAACTTTTCCGCCGCCGCCCATTTGCGCCTTGGTTTGGTTTTCAGGTTTATGCACCTTCGCGATTACGGGCTGCCCCGCTTGTTGTTGCGCTTGTTGCGCGTTTTGTCGCGGTGCTTGTTGACCGCGCGATAAATTGGCATTTAGGTTTGCCGAACCGTTCGTTTGTTCCATAAAAAGAACTCCTTTTATCTTTTATATATGTATTTATTAAAAGCGAAATAATATAAAAACTAACTTCTCGTATTTAATTAACTATATTATAGCCATAATAAAATAAAAACGCAAGCAGTTTTCATAAACAAAAAGGTTGCAATTTTCTAATCGAACCTTTATAATCGAAAAGTTAAAAAAATTTTAAGGAGAAAAAACAAAAATGGCAAGACAAACGCCCCTAGCCGACTACCGCAATATTGGTATTATGGCACACATCGACGCTGGTAAAACAACAACAACCGAGCGTATTCTTTTTTATAGTGGAAAGGTTCACAAAATCGGTGAGGTTCACGACGGCAGCGCAACTATGGACTGGATGGTTCAAGAGCAAGAGCGCGGCATTACGATAACCTCAGCTTGCACGACCGCGCAATGGAAAAACCATCGCATAAACATAATCGACACCCCTGGACACGTTGACTTCACGGTTGAAGTTGAACGTTCGCTTAAAGTTCTCGACGGCGCGGTTGCTGTGTTTTGCGCACGCGCTGGCGTTCAACCACAAAGCGAAAAGGTTTGGAGCCAAGCGAATAAATATGGCGTTCCTCGAATGGCGTTTATAAATAAGATGGACCGCGACGACGCGAACTTCCTGCGCGCAGTTCAAACTATGAAGGACCGCCTTAAAACAAACGCAATGCCTATCCAACTTCCAATCGGCGCAGAAAAAGATTTCCGCGGTATTATCGACCTCGTTTCTATGCAAGCTGTCGTTTATTACGACGATATGGGAACAGACGAACGCGTTGAGGAAATCCCTGCTGATATGCTTGAAGAGGCTAAAAAATGGCGCGCGAATATGATTGAACAAATCGCCGAAGTTGATGACGCACTTATGGAAAAGTTCTTTGCTGGCGAAGAGTTTAGCGAGGCTGAAATTAAGGCTGCAATCCGTAAAGGCACAATCGAAATGAAGTTTACGCCAGTAACTTGCGGTTCGGCGTTTAAAAATAAGGGCGTTCAAAAACTCCTCGACGCGGTTGTTGACTATATGCCTTCTCCGCTCGACGTTCCGGCAATTAAAGGAACAAACGAGCAAGGCGAAACCGAAGAGCGCGCAAGCGACGACAACGCACCGTTCTCAGGGCTCGCATTTAAGATTGCAACAGACCCATTCGTTGGCGGAATTTGTTTCTTCCGCGTTTATTCTGGCGTTTTGACGGCGGGAAGTTATGTTTTAAACTCGACGAAGGATAAAAAAGAACGCGTTGGTCGAATTTTACAAATGCACGCAAACAACCGAACAGAAATAACCGAACTTCGCGCTGGCGATATCGGCGCAATCGTTGGTCTTAAAGATACGACAACCGGCGATACGCTTTGCGACGAAAATAAAGTTATTATGCTCGAATCCATGAACTTCGCGGAACCCGTTATCCAACTCGCAATCGAGCCTGCAACAAAGGCTATGCAAGAAAAAATGATTACCGCGCTTATAAAACTCGCGGGCGAGGACCCAACGTTTAAAACTTATACAGACCAAGAAACGGGTCAAACAATCATCGCTGGTATGGGCGAACTCCACCTCGAAATTATCGTTGACCGTTTGCGCCGCGAATTTAAGGTTGAGGTTAATGTTGGTAAGCCGCAAGTTGCTTATCGCGAAACAATCCGCAATACCGTTGAGGTTGAAGGCAAATACATTAAACAATCTGGCGGACACGGGCAATACGGTCATTGTAAAGTTATTATGGAGCCGCTCGAAGCCGGGAAAGGTTATGAATTTGTTGATAAGACCGTCGGCGGAAGCATTCCAAAAGAATATATCCCTGCAATCGATAAGGGCATCCAAGAAGCGAAACGCGCGGGCATTCTCGCGGGCTATGAGTGCGTTGACTTCCGCATGACGGTTGTTGACGGTTCGTATCATGATGTCGATTCCAGTGAAATGGCGTTTAAAGTGGCGGGTTCGCTCGCGTTTAAAGAGGGCGCGCAAAAAGCAAAGAGCGTTTTACTCGAACCTATTATGAAAATGGAAATCGAAACCCCAGAGGACTACCTCGGCGACGTTATGGGTAATATCTCGAGCCGCCGCGGACAACTTCAAGGCATGACGGCACGCGCGGGCACGCAAATTATAAATGCGCTTGTGCCCCTTAGCGAACTCTTCGGGTATGCGAGCGACATTCGTTCGTTAACGCAAGGGCGCGGAACTTTCGACATGGTTTTCGACCATTATGACGAAGTTCCTCGAAACGTTGCCGAAAAAATCATCGGCGAACGCGCAAAAAAGAACGACTAAAACCTTAAATTTACTTATGAAAATGCAATATCGTGTTCGGTATTGCATTTTTTGTTGGGTTTTGTTAGTATCTTATATGAACGAATTAGAACAAAAACTAGCAGAATTTAAAAAAGAACTTCGAGAAAAAACAGCGCAACTTGAAGCGCTTGAACAAGAACGAGAGCGTGGAGCTCCCGCAGGAATACAATCTGAATACGCAAAAAAACTCACGAAACTACGCGGCGAAAAAAACTCGTTGTCGTTAAGGATTGAATTGATAAAATCTGAAATTGTGGCGGCGAAACAAGCCGATAAAGCTTACGAGGAAGATGCCGATATCACTAAATAACTTTAACTTGCCTATCCCCTTTTATTAGTCTATTTTTGTCTTGTGAGAAGTAAGCCTTACGAAATTGATTTGCATGGCCTAACGCGCGAGGACGCGGAGTTTAACCTGCGTCTTTTTTTCGAAAATATTCCGCCAAGCGTTCGCCAAGTTTACGTTATCCATGGCATCGGCGGAGGCGTTTTAAAGAAACTTTGCGCCGAGTTTTGGCACGAGAGAATTATAGAGCGCGCGGTTTGCGTTTCGAACCCCGGTCAAACGGTTTATTATTTAAATTAAAGCCTTAAAAAACGCCCAGACTATAATTTGGGCGCTTTTTAGTTTGATTATTTTCCTATTGAATAACGCTTATGAATACGTTATCGATGTCGAGCGAGTTGTCTGGCGTGCAAGATTTCAATATCCCGAAGATTTGCGACGCTTGGGTTCGGGTGATATTTTCTGGGGCTTTTAATAAAACGTTTATGTTCGCGCCGGTTTTCGAAACAACAGCATCGTTATAGTTTTGCGCTAAGATTAAAGTTTCGGTTGCGTTTTCGAACTCGATTGCGGATTGAAGCTCAAGAATTTGCGCTTTTGCGTTCTCTTGTTGCTCGGCGGTATAGTTTTCGTTGCCGACCATAGATTGAAGAACGGCAATATTGCTTGCGCGCTCGTCGCTGCGGTTATTGCGGAACATAGCGAAAAGGTTCGCTTGCTCAGTCGCGCCCGCCTCAACAGGCGTTGGTTGGTTAAGCGTAAAGTTTAAATACCCCGTAACGCCAAGTAGCGCGAAGAGGCCGACGAGAAGCATAACTTTTTGCCCTCGTTTGCTAAACATTTTCTTCCCCATGCGTTTAAAAGCCGAAGTTTTCTTCGATTTCGTTTGTGTTTCGGTGGTTGCTGCGGTTATTTCCATTTCTTTTTCCCCCTTGATATATGTTTATTTTCGAGCCTTCCCGAATAGAACTAAAAATTTTAGAACAAAATTTCAATTTTGACCCCATCATCGACAATAAGTGTTCGAACCGCCCGCTCAATCGAAAGGCGAACGGCTGGGCTCGCCGCGCCAGAAGCCACGACGACAACCCCCGTTATTTTAGGCTCGCCGTTCGCGATAATGACAGGCTCGCCGTCTTTTAAATATGGCGTTTTTGTCGTTGTTTTTGTCGTTGTTTCGGCTCCCGTCGTCGCGTTTTTTTGCGTTGTTTCTTTCTCTTCGATTTCGTAGGCAATCTCGGGTTCGCTCGTCCCTTCTGTCGAAACCATAACCGAAACTTCGCCGATGTTCGAAATTTCCGAAAGAAGTGCAACTAATTTCTTTTCGATTTCGCTCGAATAATCGCTCGCGGTTATGGGTTTTTGCGGTTCGTCCGCCGTTTTATCGCCCGAGTTAACGGAAAAATAAATCGCGACAATAACGATTATCAAAACGACAGAAATATAAATCTCGATATGCTTTATGCCCTTTAATTTTTCTAAAAACTTATTCATAAACCTCTATTCGCTCCTTTTTTATATTTAATGCGGAAGAAATGACGGACTTGATATAATCCGCGTTAAGTTCGGTTTTAAGCCCGCTTATGTTTATATAAATCTCGTCGCCCGAGGTCAAAACGACCGCGTTTTCTATTCCTAACTCGCCTAAAATTGTCTCGACGGCGGCGGAGGTCGAGGCTTCCGGCGCGGAAACTTCTAGGCTCTGGATTTCAAACTTTAAGTCGGCGGAGGCTTGTTTTATAAGTTTCGGCAAGGGCGAAACTATAACAAACAAGATAAAGAATCCGTAAATTCCTTTAACGAACTTCGAAATCCCGCTCTCGCCGAGCATAATTTCGAGAACTGCCCCGACGACAATCACGCCGACAATCGACAAAAGCCAAGCACTCATAGCAATATATAGGCGGCGGCGATTAAATAATTTCGCGGAATTTGCAGGGGGTTTTTAAGTTTTGCGGGCGCGCGGTTATATAATATTGCCTGTCGTCATAACTAGCCCGATTAAGATTAAAAGCATAACGCACGTCGCGATTAAGACGACGATTAACATTTGAACGCTCCGCTCGACCGCCGAGATAAAGTTCGAGATTTTGTTGTCCGCGAAAGGTTCGGTTATGCTGGCAATTAATTTTAGGGAAAGCGAAAAGATTATCAACTTTAAAATCGGCGTTATGAGGGTTATGATTATGAGTAATAACAGCGCGAACCCGACGGAATTTTTTATTAAAACGCCAGCTCCTACGATTAAGTCAAACCCTTGACTAAGATAGCCGCCGAGTATCGGGACATAACTCGACATCGCGAGTTTTGTCGCGCGAACGGAAATCCCGTCAAAATGCCCCGCCGTTATGCCTTGGATCGCGACGAACGCCAAGAAAACCGTGAATGTAATGCCGACAATCCATTTAAATAGGCTCGCGAAAAACGCGGAAAATTTCGTTAGGCGCGTCTTATCCGTTAGGTTTGAAACAATCGCAAAAACAAGGCTTATCGCGAAAATCGGCATTAAAATATGTTCGAATAACAAGAGGATTGAGTTCGAAAAAATCGCCATCGCGGGCTGATAAACCGCGACGGAGGTCGTTGCGCCAATCATCGCCATAAACGACAGCAAAATCGGAAACGCGAACTCGCAAATCGTTTTTATAAGCCCGACGCTTGCGCTTGCGCCCGAAACTAACGAGGCGAGCGCGGTTATGACGGCGGTTATGACGACGGCTAAACAGGCGAAGTTTATGATTTTATGTGTTCCTGTTTGCCGCTCGCTCGAGATTGACCCGATAAAGTTCGAAAGAATCGCAACGCCGAGAATAAGTAAAATCAGCGGCAAAAACGATAAAACAAACCCGAACGCGAGGTTTAAAAGTCCCTCTAAAATATTCGGGAAGCTCGCCGAAATCTCGCCGGATAAAATTTTCGAAACCTTATCCGCGAATCCGCCGTCGCCGAAAAAGTTAAACGCGTCGCCGATACTCTCAAAAACATTTTCGAGCCCCGAAAAATCCACGCCATCAAGCGCGTCGCCAATCGCCTCCCCGAGCGGGTTTTCCGTTTCTTCCATCTATAAAATACTTATTATGAGGTTCACCAAATTATTTATAATCGGCATCGCAAGCACTAAAATTATGATTTTTCCGCCTAGCGAAACGTAATTCGCTAGCGAACTCGAGCCCGAATCTGCGCAAACTCCGCTCGCGATTTCCGTTAAGTATCCAACACCTACGATTTTAAGAAGCGCCTCGAAAACTTTTTGGTCGAGCCCCGTTCGCTCTGTTAGGCTCGTTATCGACGAAAAAACCGACGAGAGCCCGCGGACAGATAACAAAAAAATAACAATTCCGCCAACAATCGAAAGGATTAGCGCGAGTTCGGGCTTAGTTTGGCGCAAGGTTATCGCTGAAACCGCGGTTATAATGCCGACGCCGATAATTTTATAAACAACTTCCATACGCTAAAATAAAAATAATGTTCGCATCGTTTGGAAAAGTTCGTTTATCATATCGAGAACCATCAAAAGGCAAATAACAACCGACGCCAAAGTTACGACTGTCGCGAGTTCGTCCTTTCCGCTGTGTTTTAGAATTGTGCAAATAACCGACGCTAAGATGCCGATGCCCGCGATTTTAAAAATTATGTTAACGTCCATTCCGCCTCCCTAAAAAAACTAAACTAAAATTATAGCGACCGCTACACCAATGATTATGCAAAGCTTCGAATAACTTTGCGCCGAAGTTGCTAAATATTTTTCTTCCTCGCCGAGTTTCGCGGAAAAAAGTTTTTTCGCGACCTCGATTTTTTCTTGTTCGCGGATAAGGTCAGCTCTTCCTAAGTTATCGAGGAAAACTTTAAAATCGTCGTCGAAAGTTTTAAAATCTTTTAACTTTCCGCCCTGAAGCGCCGCGACAAAATTTTTTAAGTCCGTTTTAAGCGCGAAATTTTTAGCCTCAAACTTAAAAACAACCGAAATAATATCCGTTTTCATGAACGAAATTTCGCCTGAAACAAAATCCAAAAAACGCAAAATTTCGGAAAAGTATTGCGTTTTATTTTTAGTTTTAAAATAGATTTTATAAGCCAAAATTAGCGAAGTTATAAGAACCAGACCGATTATAATGCCCTTCATTTCGCCACCACGCTATTTTGCCATCAAATGGGCATTAGAGTCGTACACGCCATCAACCACGCCAGCGTGGTCGCCAATGCGCAAAACGACGTATCTATCGAACACTTTTTCGAGTATTAAATCGCGAAAATTCGGCTTTTCTTTAAGCTCGGCGAGCGAGCCTGCGTGAACCGACGCCATAACCGAAACCCCGCTCCGAGCGGCCTCGCGTATCATGTCAATGTCGTTTTGCGTTGCGATTTCGTCAGTTATGATAACGTCCGGCGACATACTCCTAAGCCCGCAACGAAACCCGAAAGTTTTATTCCCGCCCGAAATTATGTCCGCAAAATCCCCGACGGTGAGCGCGGGCTTACTGTCAATAACCGACGCAATCTCGCCGCGTTCGTCTAAGATTAAAACATTTAAACCCGCGTAATGCTCGCTGATTTGGTTAGCGATATCGCGCAAGAAAGTCGTTTTGCCAGCTCCTGGCGGTGCGATAACAAGCGTTTTTAGCGGCCTATTTTCGCCGAAAATATACGGAACAGCAGCTAAGCTCGCGTTTTTAATTTCGTGCGGAATACGAACGTTGAGCGCTTGGATATTTTTAAGCGTTATGACCTCGCCTTTTTCCTCAACGACCTCGCCCGTTATCCCTATTCGAATTCCGCCAGCGATTGTTATGAAACCTTGCTTTATTTGCTCATTAACGGCATAAAATGAATAATTTGTTGCAGTATGTAAGATGCCGTCGATTTGTTCCCGATTTAAAATTAACGCGTTTTCTTTTTTTTCGCAAAGCCCATCGCCCGAAAGGAAAAACTTCCGCCCCGAAACGTTTACTAAAATGGGTTGCGCAACCCGAAACCTTATTTCGTAAACTTTATGTAGCGGCAACTTCATGAAAACCGCTTTAAGCTCTTCGGGCAAAATCCGCAATAACTCGTTCATTTCAATTTATATGCTAGGGGGCGCAACAAAAAACGCCCAAACGGGCGAAATTTGTTAGATTTTGAAAGTTATTATAAACGATAAATGTAGGTATAGAGATAACAATAAATGGTCGTGTCCTCGTAAATTGGTATTTCTAAATACATCCCTTGTCCAAGTATCTCATCATTTGCATCTTTCCAATAAACTCGCCCGAACTGTGATTCATACGCTTCCGCCTCCGCCAATGTTTCATAACCGAAAATCGTTCTGCCAACATCTACTCTATGCTTTCCTTTTTCATGGTTATCCGTTACAACCGTTTTAACATGATCGCCATTGATATAACATATAATCGTTAAAATAATACCCTCCGGTTCTGGGTCTATTGGGTCTGTTGGGCCTACTGGGTCTGTGGGTTCGGTCGGTTCTGTCGGCTCTGTTGGTTCTGTGGGTTCGGTCGGCTCTTCGTAAATAAACCAATGCGCATAAATCGCAATCGTATCGCGACTCGCCGAAACTAAATTATAGTTAATAATATCGCGCGGGCTTTTAATTTCGAAGCCTTCGCCATAAGGTTTTGTATACCAGCCAAGGAGTTCAACGTTTTCGTTTCCTGGAACTCGCGCCGAGATTGTGTTTGGGGTTAGAACGCCGTCTGTCGTGAACGCCCAATCAAGGTTCGAGCCTTGCCCGTCATGTGCGCGGAATGTGCGCGAACCGTTGTTGCCGACTATTTCTGCGCCGACAACGCCGTGGGTTATATCGAATTTAACGATAAAGTTATAGTTTTCGTAGTCGCTGTTCGTAATCCAATAACCCCAAAGGTTAAGGTCAGAAGTATATAAGAAAACGTCGCCCGACGAAATCATTTCGCCTTGCCCGTTAGGCTGAGTATACCAACCAACAAACTCCCAACCAAAAACGGTATTATAAGCATAATCTGGGAGAATTCCGATAGGTTCAAGATATTTAATCTCTATCGAAGTTGGATTCGCAACGCCCGCCATATGCGAGTTGAAATTTATGTGATAAGTAATAGGCGCCCAATCAGCGGTTAAAATACTCGCGTCGTCAACTTTCGTTAAGTTCGCTGGAACATATTTATCGAGTTTTGTGCCGTCTTGCCAAACCCAACCATCGAAAGAATATCCCTTATTTTCGAACGGATTTTCAATAAGTTTCGTTTTCTTTGCCTTTGTCTCGCCTTCGGGGTTGTCTTTCGTTTCATAAAGCGGAACTGTTTGGTTTTTAGTTGGCTCTGCGCCTAACGATGCCGCGTATTGTAAATTTATCTCACCAACTTTCTTTGGAAAAATCCCGCTCAAATCAATATCGCTTAAAAGAAGCCCGATTACAGCAAAAAGCACCACCGAAACTATGATACAAGTTGTTATAAATTTCTTCAATTTCATGACGTAAGGATATCATATGAATCTAAAAAAGTCAATACCCTCGCCAAAATTTTAATATTAGTTATTATTTTTTTTATAATGATTGAACGTAATGATAACAAAAATAAGGTTTACTAAAAGCGCGACGAGGAAGCACGCGATATTCGCAAACGATACCGCATTTATCCCTAAATCGGTTTTAATAAAGAAAATCTCAATTAAGACCTTGGCTACTCCGCCCGCAAGTAGCGCAAATAACGGGATTTTAAGCTTGCCGACGCCTTGCAATATCGACGATAAAACTTGGGTTAGGCACATAAACACGACTAAAATACTCTCGATTTTAAGGAGTTTAACGGCAATATCGAATTGCTCCGCCCTATCTTTAAACGCCCCGCTATAAAGCAAGTTCAAAATAAAATCCGCAAAGAAAAAGTAAATAATCGCCGACGCCGCCGACATAACGAGGACGGCTAAAATCGCGAAAACCGACTTCTTTTGCATCTCCTTAAACTCGCCTTTATGGAAATGGCTGGTCGCCATTGGAACGATACAAGTCGCGACGGCGACGGAAATAACGCTTGGTAAATTCGTTAGCGTATGAACCGCGCCGGAGGAAATTCCGTAAAGTTCGGTCGCCGTTCGCCCACTCTCGCCAGCCGCGCTGAGCATATTTACGACAACCATGCTGTCGAACATTAAAAGCAGCGGGAAAATCGACGCCATAGCGGTTATTGGTAACGCGGTTTTTATAATTTCCTTAACGATTTTTAGGTCTGGCTTAAATTTCGTTTTTTGGGGTTTCGCGCCAGCGTCTTCTTTCTTTTTGTGTTTTAAATAATGAAAAACTAAATAAATAAGCGCGATAAGTTCGCTTATCGAAACCGCGAGTATCGAGCCGAAAACTGCCATCTCGACGCTTTTTTTAATCCAAAGCGCGGCTAAACCTAAACCCGCACCTAGTTTTATGAGTTGCTCGATGATTTGGCTAACTGCCGTCGGCGTCATGTTTTGATAGCCTTGAAAATACCCCCGAAGCGCCGACATAACGCAAACTAAAACAACGCTCGGCGCAATCGCCATATAAACGCTGCCGATGCTCTCGTTGCCCTGCGCGCGGGCGATCGTTCCCGAAAAAACGAAGAATAAAACCGTTATTAAAAGCCCGATTACGGTTAAAAGTAAAACCGCGTTAAATAAAATTTGCTTTGCCTTAACTTTATCGTTGTCGTTATGCGCGCGCGCGACCATTCGCGAGATTGCGACGGGTATCCCCGACGACGAAACGATAAGAAGGAACGAATAAAGCGGGAAAACGAGTTGGTAAAGCCCGATGCCGTAATTCCCGACGATATTCGCGAGCGGAATCCTAAACGCGACGCCGATTCCGCGGCAAATAATCCCTGCAATCGCCAAAATAATTGCGCCTTTAAAAAATTTGTTATTCTTTAAATTCGCAAAAAACTTCCTCATAAAGGAAGTTTGTGCAAAAAATCAAAATTAACTTATTTCTTGTAGTTTTTAAGGAACTCTATACAATCGTCAAGCGTTTTCACCGAGATAACCGTTGCGCCGTTGTTAACGTCTGGGTTAAAGTCGCGGTTTTGAAAATATTCCTTCGCGCTCATGAACATCTCGCCCGCGCCCGCAAATTCCTCAACGACAACAATCGTTTTTTTGTAATAGAACGACAACATAAGCTCGAAATATGTTCCCCAACTCCCGCCGAGCCCGATAACGATATCGCTAAATGGCGTCATATCCCAACTGCGTTTAAGGAAACTCTCGGTTATCGAAACGAAATCCTCCGTCGTATAAACGAGGTCGCTAACGCCGTCGGTTGGGAATTTATATTTCTCTACGTGCTCCTCAAAGTTATGCGCCGGCGTATAGCCGATAACTTTTCCGCCAATAGAGGCACTCGCCCGCCCAACATAATAAGGGAATCCGCCGCAAGCGCCCGTTAGAATCTCGTCGCCACGCTCGGCTAGAAATTTCCCTAACTTCTCACATTTAGCGATTTCTTCCTCGCTGTATTTTTTGTTATTCGTTCCCCCAAAAACTGTAATCTTCATTAAAATCCCTCCTTTAAGCCAACGGTTTTATTGAACAAAAGTTCGCCGTCCGCCTTTTCGTCTAAAACATAAAAACCTTTTCGCACAAATTGGTATTTCTCATCTAGTTTACTATCTTTTAAGTATGTTTCGCAAACACAATCTATAACCCTCATCGTATTTTTATTTATGTTCTCTTCGTTAAGAGCCGTTCCCTCGATAAGCAGCGGTTCAAACTCGCGAATCTTGCCCCGAACTGCGGTTTTCGCGTCAACAAAATGAATAACACCAGCGGGTTTAATTCCGCTTGTGTCGCTTCCGCTTTTGCTTTCTTTAATATATTCGCATTCGAGATGCGTTCCGCAATTTTTATTGCACTTAATTATATATGCGCCCCGAAGCCGAACCGTTCCGCCAACAACAAGCCGTTTATACTTCGGCGGAGGGTTATCGCTAAAATCGTCGCCGTCGATATAAACCTCGCGGCTAAACGAGATTTTATGCTTGCCCGCGCCCTCGTCGTGCGGGTTGTTTTGGATTTCGAGCGTTTCGCCGTCGCCCTCGTAGTTCGTTATAACGACTTTAATAGGGTTAGAAACGACATGAACGCGCGTCGCAATCGCGTCAAGACTAGTTCGAACATAAAATTCAAGCGCAGAAATCGGCACGCACATACTGTTTTTCGAAACGCCCGTAGATTTAACGAACTCGCGGATACTTTCAGGCGTATAACCGCGCCTGCGCATACCACTTATTGTCGGCATTCTCGGGTCGTCCCAACCATCAACAAGCCCCTCATCGACAAACCGTTTAAGCCAACGTTTCGACATAACGAACCTATCGATATTAAGGCGCGAGAATTCATATTGTTTCGGGAAAATTTTCGGTAAGTCTGGAATCGCGCCCGCGCATTTTTCGATAAACCAGTTATAAATCGGCCTATGGTCTTCGAACTCCAAACTACAAAGGCTATGCGAAATATGTTCGATATAATCGCTAAGTGGGTGCGCGAAATCATACATCGGATAGATAAGCCAATCGTCGCCGGTTCGATAGTGCGGAACTCGCGCGATTCGATAGATAACAGGGTCGCGCATATTCATGTTCGGCGCGCTCATGTCGATTTTTGCGCGTAAAACTTTCGCGCCGTCAGTGAACTTACCCGCCCGCATTCGTTTAAATAAATCGAGGTTTTCGGCTATTGTTCGCTCGCGATATGGGCTATTTTTACCCGGAGTTTCGAGTGTTCCGCGCCCCTCGCTAATCTCGTCAGCGGTTTGGTCGTCAACGTAAGCAAGCCCCTTATTTATAAGATGAACCGCGAACTCATAGAGTTTTTCATAATAATCGCTCGCAAAAAGGACTTGTTTAAAAGGTAAACCAAGCCATTTTATATCCTTAATAAGGTTGTCGACGTAGTGCATGCTCTCTTTCGCGGGGTTCGTATCGTCGAAACGCAGGTTCGTATAGCCGTTATACGCCGCCGTAACGCCAGCGGAGATAGAAAACGCCTTCGCGTGCCCGATATGCGCGTAGCCGTTTGGTTCGGGCGGATAACGCGTTATAATTTTTTGTCCGTTTTCGCTAGCGATACGAACAGCCTCTTCAATAAAATTTTCCACCGTTAAGAGTATAACAATTTATTCAAATTTGCAAACAGTTTGCGCGAAAAGGTCACCCCTATCGGCATACGACTTAAACTCGTCGAGGCTCGAACAAGCCGGCGATAATAAAACAACCGCGTTTTGTTTCGTTTCCTCCGCGTCGTTTCGCGCCTTTTCAAGCGCCGCGGTCATATTATCGCAAACCTCACAACCGAATTTTTTAAGTTGCTTTTTACTTTCGCCAAAACAATAGGTTTTTATAACGTTCTTTGGTAATTTCGAAAAAAGTTCGGCGAAATCTTGCCCCTTCGAGCGCCCGCCGAGAAGTAAATAAATCGGCGCTGAAAACGAATTAACGCAAGCCAGCGTTGCGCCTATATTCGTCGCCTTGCTGTCGTTATAATAAGAAACGCCGTTAAGTTCGCGGACAAACTCACCTCGATGGCGCGGCTTTTCGTTCGGGTCGAAGGCCTTAACGATGCGTTTCATTTTTCGCTCGCCCGCCATAGATAGAACCGCTAAAATGTTCGCGATGTCGTGCGCCGCTACCGCGCCGAAGTCTTTTATATCGGCGATTTTTTTTATCCGCCCGCAATTTTTATAGATAAATCCATTCTTAAAAAAGTATCCCCTGACCGTCGATTTCGTAGAGAACCAAGTTATCTTTTTTCGGTTTTTAAGCTCTCGCCCGATTTTCCGGCAATTCTTATCGTCGTAATTTAAAACTATTTTCCGCGCGAGTTTAACCGCGAACGCCTTGCAATCGATATATTCCCCCATAGTTCCGTGCCTATCCAAATGGTCCTGCGTTATATTTAAAATCGCGGCGCATTTCGGGTGGAATTTAAGCTCCGAGAGCCGAGAATGTTCCAACATAAAACTCGAAATCTCGCAAACAATTTTGCGTTCCTTCGTATCCCTGCTTGTCGTCGGCAAGCCAATATTCCCGCAAGCCGAAACGCCGAGCGCTCGCGCTAAATTTCGCGAAACCGTTGTCTTTCCGTTCGTGCCGGTTATCGCAAACGCCCGCATTTGACCTCTATTAAGTCCGAGCATGAATTCGGGTATAATTTGGTTCGGGGTAAACGCCGCTAGGAGCGCATGGTCTTTCGTTATCGCGGGGCTTAAAACGACGTAATTAAACTCGCTAGTTTCGAAGTCATGCGGCTCTTTATCGTCGAAAATTTCCGCAATGCCTTTTCGTTTTTCGATAAAGGTTTTTGCCGAAACTCCACTTTTCCCCGCGCCTAAAATAAGGAATTTTTTGTTTTTAAATTTAATTCGCATACCTATATAAATGCGGAGCGCGAAATAATTATCCCCCCGCTGCGCGGGGGGATAGTTATTTAAAATGCCGAGCGTGAGATAATTATCCCCCCGCTGCGCGGGGGAATTTAAGTGATGCGCGCAACAAAAAAACGCACCGAAATGCGTTTTTGTTTTGAGTATAGCCGAAAAGACACCGAACCTACTCGTGGACAACTTCGTCAGGATTTCCGTTAGCCTCGCCGCCCTCCGCGCCATTCGGGTTTGCTTGTTGATAAAGTTTTGTAACGATTGCGCCCGTCGATTTCGAGAACTCTTCGATTTTCGCGCGAATAGATTCGATTTCGTTGTCGGTTTCGAGGTCTTTTTTAAGTTTCTCGCAAGCGTCTTTAAGAGTTTTCTTGTCGTCCTCGCTGAGTTTATCGCCGTTATCGCGTAAAAGTTTTTCTATGCCGAAAATCGTTCCGTCAGCCATATTTTTCGCCTCAACAACCTCTTTTCGTTTCTTATCTTCCTCGGCGTGGGCTTCGGAATCGCGAACGGCCTTATCGATATCGTCCTTGCTCATATTCGTCGATGCCGTAATATTTATGCTTTGTTGTTTGCCTGTTCCTAAATCTTTCGCCGAAACAGAAACTATGCCGTTTGCGTCGATATCGAAAGTCACTTCAATTTGCGGAACGCCACGCGGCGCTGGCGGGATATCTGTTAACATAAATCGCCCGAGGGTTTTATTATCCGCAGCAAAGTCGCGCTCGCCTTGTAGGATATGAATATCAACGCTTGGTTGGTTGTCGGCTGCCGTGCTGAAAACTTGGCTCTTTTTCGTTGGGATGGTTGTATTGCGTTCGATAAGTTTCGTGCAAACGCCGCCTAAGGTTTCAATCCCTAGCGACAATGGAGTTACGTCGAGCAAGAGAACGTCCTTAACGTCGCCCGCGAGCACGCCGCCTTGAATCGCAGCGCCGACCGCAACGCATTCGTCCGGATTAACGCCCTTAAAAGGTTCGTGTCCTGTTTTTGCTTTAAGTTTTTCGACAACCGCAGGAATACGCGTCGAACCGCCAACAAGTATAACTTTCGCGATATCACTAAACGAAAGTTTAGCGTCTTTCATACAAGCGTCAACGCTCTTCATTGATTTTTCGATAAGGTCGGCGGTTATGTCCTCGAATTTTGCGCGGGTAAGCTCATATTCAAGGTGCTTAGGTCCAGTTTGGTCAGCCGTTATATAAGCCTCGCTGATTGTTGTCTTAGTCATTCCGCTAAGGTCGATTTTCGCCTTTTCTGCGGCTTGTTTAAGGCGTTGCATTGCCATTTTATCTTTCGAAAGGTCGATGCCGTTCTTCGCTTTAAAATCGCTAACGAGTAGGTCGATAATTCTTTGGTCGAAGTCGTCGCCGCCGAGTTTTGTATCGCCGTTAGTTGCGAGAACTTCGAACACGCCGTCGCCAAGTTCAAGAATCGAAACGTCGAAAGTTCCACCGCCAAGGTCATAAACTAAAACTTTTTGGTGCGCGTTTTTATCTTTATCAAGCCCGTAAGCTAGCGCCGCCGCGGTTGGTTCGTTTATAATACGAAGAACCTCAAGTCCTGCGATTTTGCCCGCATCTTTTGTCGCTTGGCGTTGGCTGTCGTTGAAATACGCAGGAACTGTTATAACGGCTTTCGTAACTTTCGCGCCGAGATAAGCCTCCGCGTCGGTTTTTAACTTCGTTAAAATCATCGCGCTAATTTCTTGCGGCGTATATTGTTTTCCGCCCATAGAAACTTTCGTGTCTTGCCCCATTTTGCGTTTAATCGAAATGATTGTGTTGTCTGGGTTTGCGATTGCGCCGCGTTTTGCAACTTGCCCTACAATTCGCTCGCCGTCTTTCGTTACGGCAACAACGCTAGGGGTTGTTCGTCCGCCCTCGCTGTTTGGGATAACGACTGTATCGTCGCCCTCGCGCACAGCCACGCAAGAGTTTGTTGTTCCAAGGTCAATACCTATAATTTTGTTTGTTGTTTTCATTTTTGTTTTCTCCTTTTTATTTTTTAATTTTCTAATTTATTAACTTTAACCATGCTCGGACGGATTGTTTTGCCGTTATGGGTAAAGCCAACTTGCCATTCTTCTAGTATTTCGTCGTCTTCCTTATCTTTATGGTGCCCAACCGCAACCGCGTTATGCAGGTTTGGGTCGAACTTCTCGCCTACGGATTTTATTTTCGTAAGCCCAAGCGTTTCGAAACCCATTTCGAACTTCTCGACAAGCATCTGGAACCCGCGTTTGTCGTTTTCGTTCGTAATGGCTTTAATCGCATCAACCGCGCCGTCAAAGACAGGAATTAACGTCATCGCCGCGCTCGCAACCCCGTCGCGGAAGGCGTTAACGGAGGCTTCTTGGTTACGCTTTTTATAGTTCTCGAAGTCGGCTTTTAAGTATTGCGCCATTTTTAAGTATTCGTCGCGCTGTTTTATAATTTCGTCAATCTTAGTTTGCGCCTCCTCCTTGCTCATTCCGCAAACGCAACCCTCGCCGCATTCGCAAACCTCGCAATCGCATTTCGGGTTTCCGCACTTCTTTTTATTCTCTTTTTCGCTCATAATTCTCCTTTTTTCTTTTTGTTTTTGGTTTTGGTCGGCGGTTTAGCCTCGCCAATCATCCGCTGCTCTTTGGTTTGCTCGAATAAACTAAACAGCGCGCCTATTAAGGTTTTATAATCCATTCGCTCCGGTCCGATTATCCCGACGCTCGCGATACTCTCTCCGCAAACCGTATAATCGAATTTAATGACCCCGCTGTCGTCGCAAACTATAACGTTTTCCTCGCTCGCCATAACTGTTTTGATTTTCTCGTCGTCGTCAATCGTTTCGCTGAGTTTTTTAATTTTCTCGAAATCTTTATATTCGGGGATGCCGAGCAGTTTCGTCATGTTAACATTCTTCGTTATGTTGTCCTCTATATAAAGTTCGATATTCTCGGCTAGCGACCGGCAAAGTTTCCCGAACCCGATAAGTTTCTTTTCAAGGTTTTGCGCAATCTCGTCGAGGTTTTTAAACATCTCTTTAAGCGTTAGCCCCCGACATTCGACCGTCAGCGCCGAACTCATATCAAGCGCTTCTTTATCCGCGAACGGACGCTCAGTTTGGATTGTTGTATTGAGGCTGCCCGCAACGGTTTTTATAAGAATCATGGTTGCGCCCTCAACAAGCGGAATAACTAGAACTTCATTAACGACAAGTTTATCGAATTTCGTTTTAACTAAAACAGGATAATCGAATTTTTCCGCAAGCCGTTTTGTTATTTCGTCAATGGCTTTTGGAAGGTGCGAGATGCGGCCGCTGATTTGTTCCGCCGAGATTTTAAGTTCGCCGCTCTCGATTTTCATCTCGTTCATAATCGTCGTTATATATTCGCGATAACCTTCACTGGTTGGGATTCGTCCGCCGCTCGTGTGGACTTGTTTTATATATCCCATTTCTTCAAGCGTTTTAAGGTCGTTGCGGATTGTTGCCGGCGATTTTGCGTTAATCATCTTGCCCGCAAGCGCGCCGCTCGAGATTGGAACGCTATGGCGGATATATTCTTCAACGCTTGTTATTAAAAGGGATTTAAGTCTTTCGCTAAGTGCCAAATTGTTTATCGCCTCCTTTGATTGTTAGCAGTCCTCTCCTAACTCTGCTAATATTATATGCTAAAAAAGCGTCTTGTCAACACTTTTTCGAAA
>JAISHI010000015.1 GCA_031262595.1 Christensenellaceae bacterium
CAATGAATTTTCGTTCATTATATCCTAACTGTTTACCCATCTTTTCTCCTTTACTAAAATGTCATTTTAATAAAGTCTTTTCATCCTCACAAGATGTGCATTTAATTTTTCAGTCGACCCGGCGATTGCAATTTGGCAATAATTGCGTTATCTTTATTTCCTTGAACGCTTTAAATGTTTTTAACGAATTGAAGTTGCGCGAATATCGCGAGAGCAACTCTTTTTTGGGCACGTCGATTTTGGCAGGGCTTGAAACGCGCGAGAAACCGTTTATTTATATTTCGCCGAACGCAATGCAAGCCCGCGAGGACGAGAAAATCTTTTTAAGTTTCGGGTTTAAAACCGCGCTAGTCGACCTCGAGCCCGACCTTCCTATATATACCGAAAATAAAACGACGAAAGATTGCTTAGCCGTCGCGCTCGAAAAACTCGCGCGAAATGAGACCGACGTTATCGTGGTTTCCGCGCCTTGTTTACTTTATAAAACGCCGAAAATCGGCGGGCGCGCGCTTAATTTAGCCGTCGGGGCGCAATATAAAGTTTCGAAACTTGTCGAAGAACTCGCTGCAATGGGCTATTCGCGAAACGAAACAATCGAGGCGCAGGGCGAGTTCGCGGTTAGGGGAGATGTTGTTGATTTTTGGGGGCTCGGCGAGGAAAACCCAACGCGGGTTATGTTCTTCGGCGACGAGATTGAAGCGATAAAAATATTTAATATTTCGACGTTTTTGAGTATCACGTCTATTAAAAAAACCGTTATTTACGGAATAAACCAAGGCGCGGAAATCGATAAGAAAAGTTTAGAAGTTGCGCTCTCTAAAATTTCGCCAGCGAGCGATAACCTCGCGGGCATAATTAACGAAATTAACGCTAAAATCGCGTATGGCGCAAATTTGGGCGAAATACGATGGGTTCATATTTTTTCTGGCGAGATTTTTAGTCCGTTAGAGTTGCTCCGCGCTTATTGCACGTCAATTATTTTTTGCGATAAAGATAAGATTTTAAACTCGCTTGAAGGCGTTGTTTCGCAAAATAAAATCCGCGTCGAAAGTTTAATCGAGGGCGGATTGCTCCTGCCCGAACACGAGAAAATGCTCGCTAATTTAAACGAAGTTAAGGAAAGCACCGAGAAATTTAAAACGCGCAATATCGAGATAAAAAACGGCGAGGGTTCGCTCGAAATTGCGGCGCTCCCGAACTATCATTCCTCGTATTCCTCGCTCGCGAACGAAATCGTCCGTCAAAATTCGCAATTTAAAAAAACCGTTATAATTTTCGCGGAAAACATAAAAGGCATCGCGAACTATCTCGCCGAAAAAGGCGTTGCGTTTAATAAAAATACCCTAAAAAGCGGTGAAATTTGCCTGTTTTCTTGTTTTTTCCCGAATTCCTTTGAACTTACGCGCGAAAAAATCGCGGTGTATTCGCTTGACAAAGCCGAGAATAATACGGCGCAAAAAAATGTTTTCGATAGCGCGAAGCACGCGTTCGTTATGCCGCGCATCGGCGAGATTGTTGTCCATAAAGCCCACGGGCTCGGGCGGTTTATAGGGCTAAAAAACCTGAAAATTCTAGGCGGCGCGAAGGATTATATCGCGCTCGAATACGACGCCGGAGCCATGGTTTATATTCCGCCCGAGCAAACCGAACTCTTGTCGAATTATAACGGCGAGCCGGCGCGGCTTAGTAAAATAGGGGGGCAAGACTTTGCGCAGGCAAAGCAACGGGTTCGGCGACGCTTAAAGGAACTCTCGTTTCGGTTAACGGAACTATACGCGAAGCGCGCGAAAATTAAATCCAACCAATATATTCTTGACCCGAAAATCCAAGCCGAGTTCGCGAGCGCTTGCGGCTTTTCGTTAACGACCGACCAACAAAAAGCCGTCGCGGATATCCAAGCGGATATGTTAGGGCCCAGAGTCGTTGACCGATTGATTTGCGGCGATGTTGGATACGGGAAAACAGAGGTTGCGTTCCGCGCGATTTTCGACGCGGTTATGTCGGGCTATCAGGTTATTTTTCTTTGCCCGACAACCGTTCTTTCCGTCCAACACTATGAGAGCGCGAAAAAACGGTTCGAAAAATTCGGCGTTAAGGTCGCCTCGTTTAACCGCTTTACGACGCCGAAAGAGGAAGAAGAAATCTTGCGCGACCTAAAAAGCGGTAAAATCGACGTTATTATAGGAACGCATAAATTGCTTTATTTAACAGATAAGAATTTCGAGAACTTAGGCATGCTCGTCCTCGACGAAGAGCAACGATTCGGTGTTTCCGCAAAAGAGAAAATTAAGAATTTAAAACCAAATATCGACGTTCTAACACTCTCCGCAACGCCGATTCCGCGAACGCTTAATATGGCGCTGCTCGGCATTCGCGATATAAGCGTTATAACTTCCGCGCCTGCGATGCGGTTGCCGGTTATAACTTATATCGCCGAATATAGCGACGCGCTATTAGCGGATAGCATTCGGCGCGAGTTTGAGCGCGGCGGGCAGACGCTTGTCCTTTATAATAACGTTGCCGATATGCCGAAGTTCGCGGCGCGGGTTCAAAAACTCTTAGGCGCGGGCGTTCGCGTTGGGTTCGCGAACGGAAAAATGACGGACAGCAAACTCGAAGAAGTTATCGCGAGCCTATATCGCCACGGAATCGACGTTTTAATAACCTCAACAATCATCGAAAACGGCATCGACATAACCAGCGCGAACACGATTTTTGTCGTCGACGCGGATAAGTTAGGAACTGCGCAAATGCACCAACTGCGCGGGCGCGTCGGGCGCGGACAAACCCAAGCCTACGCCTATTTTACGCACCAAAAAAACAAAATTCTCTCAACTATTGCGAAAGAACGCACGGCAGTTATCCAAAACTTTTCGGGTTCTGGCGCGGGGCTTTCGATTGCGATGCGCGATTTAAATTTGCGCGGCGGCGGCGATATTTTAGGCGCGAACCAAAGCGGACACATCGCGGAAATCGGGTTCGATTTGTATTGCCAAATCCTAGCCGAGGTTTCCGCCGAGAACCGCGGGGAAGAAATCGAGGAAACGGCTCAAGAAGAATGCGTTATCGATATAAATATCGACAGTTTTATAAGCGAAAAATATATCGCGAGCGAGGCTGAGCGCATGAAAATTTATGTCGCGATAAGCGGGATTAAAACCGAGTCCGACGCGAACGCGATTTTGACGGGGCTTGCCGACCTTTACGGGCGCGTTCCGCAAGAGGTTAAAAATATCGTTTTAGTCGGTTATATCCGCGCTCTCGCGAAACAAAAATCCGTACGCCGCATAAAACTTAGCCTAAAACGCGAATGCCGAATAACCCTCACTAACGGCGAAGTTATAAAAGACCTTCCGCCGACAATTGGCGGGCTTATCGGCGCGCTAACTAACTTAAAATAGCGAATATTATCAAAAGTTAGACGCGTTTTATATAGTATGTATTGACTAATAAAGTATTTTATGGTATCCATAATAGGGGGAATTTTTAAAAGAAAAGGAAACTATTATCATGGCAAATATAGCAGTGGTTGGAGGACAATCTGGCGACGAAGGTAAAGGCAAGATGGTCGACTACTTCGCAACTCGCGAAAATACTGGTGCCGTTGTCAGGTTCCAAGGTGGATCCAATGCTGGACATACCGTTAAAAACGAGTTTGGGCAATTCCCACTACATTCAATACCATCTGGAATCTTTACTCGTGGCGTAAAAAATGTTTTAGGTATGAACGTTGCCGTCGACCCAAACCAATTGTTTAATATAGAAATCCCTGATATAAAAAGAAGAAATCCAAATGTCAAAATCTCTCCTGAAAATCTAATGATTAGTAATCTTGCCCACGTTCTTTTGCCCCAAGATATTATGATCGACAGTGCAAAAGAAATAAAGAATGGTCGGGGCAGCACAAAGAGCGGCATCTGGCCTGCATACGCTGCCGCTTCCGCCCGAATGGATTTGCGCGTAGAAGACCTTACTACGTATTGGGATGAAAAACGAATCCGTGAAATTTACGAAGATAAAAATCGCCAACTAAATTCTTTTGGGTTGCCAAACTATGATTGGGACAAATTCCTTAGCGAGCTTTACGAGTACGGCGAACAACTTCGGCCACATGTTGCTAACGTAAACAAACTTCTTACAGATGTTGAAAAAAGCGGAAAAGATATATTATTTGAGGCGCAACTCGGCACTTTTAAAGACCGCGACTATGGCGACATTCCAAATGCAAGCAGCACAAACAATATAGGAGCGAGCGCTCCGGTTCAGGCTGGCGCGCCAAAGATAAAATTAACAAAAACTATCGGCGTGATAAAAGCTTATTTAACTAACGTTGGGCAAGGGAATGTAATAACTCCAATGCCAAGCGAAATCTCAAAAGTTGTTGCCGAGCGTGGTTATGAGTATGGCGCAAAAACTGGTCGCCCACGCGAATGTCATTGGCTTGACCTAGTTGCCGCAAAGTATGCCTGCGACCTTGGTATCGATTCTCTTGCCGTTATGAAGGCTGATGTGTTGAACGACCTTCCATATATTAACGTCTGCAATGGCTATAAATTGCCAAATGGAACTGTAATAAATGTTGGCGAACTCGAAAGCATTAAGCAAATAGGCGATGCTACACCTATTTACAAGACTTTTGATTCGTGGGAAGGGGATATCTCCACCGCCCGTGATTGGAATGATTTGCCAGACAACGCGAAACGCCTTTATGGTTTTATCGAAGAAAAGACTCAAACCCCAATTGAATACATTTCCGTCGGCCCTGAACGCGACCAAACAATAGAAATGGGAAAACAAAACTAAATTCGGGCACACTAATTATTTGAGCGTGTTTGCTACGGTCGACTGAAAAATTAAATGCACATCTTGTGAGGATGAAAAGACTTTATTAAAATGACATTTTAGTAAAGGAGAAAAGATGGGTAAACAGTTGGGATATAATGAACGAAAATTCATTGAAAAGCAGGTAAAGAGAAAGGTTAAGAAAAGTGAGATTGCGCGAGTGTTGGGGGTTTCGCATACAACCGTGGGTCGTGAAGTAAACAATGAAAAAAATTGGGAATGGGAACGGGTTGGAAAAAAAGTAATTAAAAGATACTCGGCGAAAAAGGCGCAGAGTAATTACGAAAACAATAAAATGCGGTGCGGCGCGAAATACAAGTTCATACAAGATAGTAAGTGGTTAGAGTATATAGA
>JAISHI010000016.1 GCA_031262595.1 Christensenellaceae bacterium
CGAGCGAAGAAATGTATCAAAGCTTGACAAAGAACGAGCCACCAACTATCTTAAAAAAGCATTTAGATAACGTCATTTTTTTAACGCAAAAAATGTGCATTTAATTTTTCGCTACGCGAATTGCAATCGCCGTGTTGCTTTTTAAAGCGATGGGTGATAACTTAAATAATATGACACCCGCAGTTATTTTTGAGGACAACCATATAATCGTTGTTATTAAGCCGCAAGGCGTTCCGACGCAAGCCGACGATTCCGGCGATACGAGCCTCCAGCAACAAATCCAAACCTATATAAAGGAAGCCTCGGGGAAAACCGGCAACGTTTTTTGCGGAATCGTTCATCGGCTAGATCGAATGACTGGCGGAGTTATGGTTCTCGCGAAAACGAGTAAAGCCGCCGAACGACTTTGCGCGCAAATTAAAGAACATACCTTCCAAAAAAAATATCTCGCGGTTATCGTCGGCGAACCTAAGTCGCGCAACGGTCAATTTATAGACTATCTTTTAAAAGACGACGAGAAAAATAAAGTTTCCGTCGTTAACTCTGCGGTTAACGGAGCTAAACAAGCAATTTTAGATTATAAACTTTTAAATACGGTTGACGCGAAACTCGGCGGCGAATCAAAGAAAATCTCGCTCGTCGAAATTAACCTCGAAACCGGTCGCAGCCACCAAATCCGCGTTCAATTCGCGAGCCGAAACATGCCGCTCTTCGCCGATGCAAAATACGGCAGCGTTATTAAGGGAACTGACCTCGCGCTTTGGGCAACGGAACTATCTTTCACTCACCCAACGAAAGGCGAAGAACTTCGATTTATCGTTAATCCGCCGGAAACTTTGCCTTGGACGTTGTTCGATTTTGGGAGAAAGCAATGGAAAACGAGATAAAACAGCGCGTTTTTGCGCTTAGCGATTTTCATTTATCTTTCGAGGCGGAAAAACCGATGAACGTTTTCGGCGAGCATTGGGATAACTATGAGGCGCAAATTTTAAAGAATTGGAACGCGACGGTCGGCGAAAATGACGTCGGCATAATCGCTGGCGATATTTCTTGGGCAATGAAGATGAGCGAAACGCAAAAAGACTTCGAGTTTATCTCGCGCCTAAACGGCAAAAAAATCATTATCCGCGGAAACCACGATTATTGGTGGAAAAGCATCTCGCAAATCCGCGAATATTTACCGGAAAATATTTTCGCGCTGCAAAACGACAGCCTCGAATTCGAGGATTGCGTTATATGCGGAACGCGCGGTTGGAAAGTTCCTGAGCGCGGGCAAACGCAAACCGCCGAGGACAAAAAAATCTACGACCGCGAGGTTTTGCGTTTCGAACTTTGCCTTAAAGACGCCGAGAAAAAACTAAAAGGAAAGAACCTCATCGCGATTTTGCATTATCCGCCGTTTAATTGCATGCGCGACGATAGCGAATTTACGAAACTTTGCGAAAAATACGGCGTTTCGGCTTGCGTTTACGGCCATCTACACGGAAAAGGCGGACGTCAAGAAAATATTTACACAAAAGGCGGAGTATTGTATTATCTAACTAGTTGCGATAAATTAAATTTTACCCCAACCGAAATTAAATTTTAGGAGAAAATCATGTTTAATAAAAGAGCAGACGGAAAATTCGTTAAAGGCTTAGACGGGGTTACAAAACTCGGCGCGGTTATCATGCGCTCGAAAGAAGGTTCCGCGAATTACGCGCGCGTTCAAATCAAAACGAAAACCCTCGACGAGTTTATTGCGAAGCGGCGCGAAGAAGGCATCGAATATAATTACCGCGACATCGTTATGGGCGCGATTGCGCGGATTTATACGCTCTTCCCAAAATACAACCGTTTTATTATCGCAGGAAAATTCTTCCAACGCAACTATATCGACCTTGCGATGATGGCGCATAAAGACCTTAGAAGCGGCGACGACGAAACCGCGGTTAAAACGCGCCTAACTGGCTACGAAACACTCGGCGAGATAAAAGAAAAGTTTACCGCGCGCCTAAAAGTTGCGCTCGAAGCCCTAAACGGAACGGACACGACAAGCGACTTTCTCGCGAAACTGCCTTATTGGGCTATGCGCGGCGTCGTTAATATAATGCGGCTCGCGGATCGTTGGGGGCTACTTTCCGATAAATTTATGTTTGAAGTTAGCCCGTTCCATTGCAGCGCGTTCCTTAGCGACCTTAAAAGCCTCGGGCTCGACGCGCTTTATCATCATGTTTATAACTTCGGGAACTGCGGCGCGTTCTTTACTATGGGGAAAGAAAAACTAGTTCCATACGTTAACCAACAAACCGGCGAAATAACCGCGGAAAAGATTATAGAACTCGGCGTAACGCTTGACGACCGCGTTTGCGACGGGCTTTATAACAGCCGCGTGCTTCGAACCCTTAAACGAATTTTAGATAATCCGGCCTGCCTCGAAGAGCGCGTTAACGAGAAAGATATCCATAAAATTAAAACCTACAAAGAAATCAAAGCCGAGAAAAAAGCGGCGAAACTCAAAAAGAAACTCAAAAAGAAAAAAGCCTGAATTTAAATATATTAAAACGGAAATAACAAACTTATGTTCCGTTTTTTTATTTTTGTGAGCATTTGCGTTTCGTTGATTTCGTATGGATTATAATAAGAAGAGTAATGCGAACGATAGAACGACGAGATAAAGGCTGAACCAGCCGAGTTTAACCTTCTTTATTATTTTTAGCATAAATTTTATCGAGAAAATACCGACGAGGAACGCGATAATAAACGCGACGGTCATCGGCAAGACCTCGAACGAAAACTCGCCGCTCCCGCCGATAAGTTCGTAAACCAGCGAGGCCAAGATTATCGGGATTGATAACAAAAACGAAAATTCCGC
>JAISHI010000026.1 GCA_031262595.1 Christensenellaceae bacterium
AGTTGATAGTTATTTTTGTATTTTATTAAATGAATACCACTCTCTCCCGAGTATTTTTGTTTAAGTTCCGCGATTGCCTCTTTAACTTCTTCCTCAGTTTTTAAAAACTTCTCGGCAAAATATTTCGCGTCGAGCCCATCGCCAGCCAAAAACAACGACGCCTCAATCGCCGACGCAAGGTTTAATTCGTTATTTATTTCAATCATATCCGTTTCGCTAATTGTTTCGCTCATATTTCTTTAACCCTCTTTAAGTTTATAAAATTTATTCTCGTATTTCCGCGCCTCGCGCTCCTCGCGCCCGCGCCCTCATGCCTGCCCCTCAAACTCACCGCCGCCAATCTTCTCGCCAAAACTCTCGCCTCTAATTAAAATTATATCTTTAAACTTTTCGTTTTGGCAAGCGCGTATGATTTGGTGTTTTAATAGTTCTAAAATCGCTAGGAACGTATTTATAACCTCGCTCTTCGTGAAATCCCCCTCGAAAAGTTCAAAAAACGAAAGCTCCTCCTTGTCGCCTAGCGTCGCGCTAATCTCAGCGATTTTTTCCGCGACGGTGAACCTATCCATTTTAAGTTTCGCCTCGGTTATCTTAACCGGCCGCTCGCCGAGCTTCGTAATAACCTTCGCAAACGCTTCCATTAACGCGTCCGTCCCAACATTATCAAGCGTCCAGTTAATCTTTTCCTTAATAGGAACGGCAGGCTTATAAAACCGCCCAACCGTTTCAAGCGGCGCTAACTTCTCGCTCGCCTCTTTTAGGATTTTGTATTCCTCGAGTTGGCGTTTTAACTTAACTTCTGGATCCTCTTCGTCTTTTTCTTCCTCGGCTTTTTCTTGCGGTAAAATTTGCTTGGCTTTTATCCAAGCCAGCGTTGCGCCGACATCAATAAACTCGCCCGCCGAATTTAAATCCAGCGAACCTACGTCATCGAGATATTTTAAATATTGCCCAGTAATCTCGGAAAGCCGAACCGCCTTAATATCCAGTTTCGAATCTTTAATAAGGGCTAAAAGTAAATCCAGCGGCCCATCAAAATCTTTTATATGATACAAAACCGCGCCCTGTTGAGCGCCCGCGCCCTCGATTTCGCTCCCGCCCTCATTATCCAAACTCTCGCTCTCCGCAAAAACCCTCGCGCCCTCGTTATCCAAATCCTCGCCCGCCGCGCTCTCTATATCGCCGTTTTGCGCGCCTAAAAACTCGACCGCCTCGCTCTCCGTGTCGCCGATATCCTCAATGTTCGCCAAAACTTCCCCCATAATCTTTATATTATCATAGCCCCGCGCGCCTTGTCATTCATTTTTCGCGGGGAACGCAAAATATTGTTGTTAAAACGCCCGAAATAAAGCATAATAAATTATGGGAAATTTAGAAACCGCAAAAAGGATCGTAAATGGCAAAAACATCGTAGCAACGCACACGACCACGAAAGACCTTATGGATAGTATCCTCGCGCACGGCGTTTTGATGCAAAACAACCGAGTTCGGAATGCAAACGGCGATTTTGAACGCCCTAAAGAATTAACAGTAAATCCCGAAACGAGAACATACCTCCATCGCGCGACAACATATTATTATAAACTAGACGAAAACCCGGAAAAGTTATACGCGGGCGATACTTCAAATAAAGTCAGTCATTTTTTAGATAAAGTCGGCGAAAACCAAATAAAAGCTGTCGTAAGTATAACTCCCGAGTTGTGGCAAAGTTTGTATCCAACGAAAACTCCCAAGGAAATCGATGGCTGGATTAAAGAAAACGCAGGGCGAGAGAACGATTTTGTTGATAGGTTTATCTTCGACAACGGAAAAGATAATCCAATTAGATATTCACTGCCGCCCGAAATTATCGATAGTATAATAAAGAACGACGATGGGAAGATAAATTTTGTCGAAAACCCAAAATTCTTTAACCGTCTAACTCCCGAAGAGAAACAGTCGTTTATCTCAAAAATCGCCGAGCAAGATAAAATTAGAAATGCGAAGCTAAAAGAGCAACTCGCCAATTCGCAAACAGAACAAGACTTAACTATGTAAAATCGCGCGCCCTATTTTACTAAAACACACCCCACCGCGCCGATTTCCTCGCCGCCGAGTTCGATAATTATCTCGCCGTTTTGCGCGCCGTCTTTGCCTTTACTAATTTGGTTAATCTCAAACGAAATTCGTTCGCGCTCGCCCGCGCTAAGCGGATAAATAAACGCTTCCGCCGCAAGCGCCCGAACCCCAAACTCGTCGGAGATAATCTCGTCCGCGTAAACAATTTCGGTTTGCGTAAATTCACTCTCCGCAGCCCTAAGTAGCGCGCTTGAATCCTCCCACATCGACGGGCAATTCAAAACAACGCAAACCGTTGTCGCCCCATTAACTTCTCTCGCGCCGACGAAACAACGCCCGCACTTTTTCGTAAACCCTGTCTTAACCCCGACGCAACCGTCAAGGTTTTTAAGAAGTTTGTTCTTATTATTAAGAAGCCTCGTCGACTCCCCCTCGCCGACTCGAATTTGCTTCGTCGAAACGATTTTTTTAAAGTCCTCGTTCTTCATCGCATATGCCGAGATAACCGCTAAGTCGTGCGCGCTGATGAAATGTTCGGCGTGGTCGAGCCCGTGCGGATTTTTAAAACTGAAATTCGAAAGGTTTAAGCCACGCGCAAACTCATTCATCATCTCCGCGAACTTATCTACCGATTCCGCAACCGACAACGCTAACGCAACCGCCGTGTCGTTCCCGCTCCTTAGCATAAGCCCGTAAAGAAGTTCGCGCCGAGTTAGCCTCTCGCCCTTTCTTAAATAGATGCTGCTGCCCTCAATCCCAACCGCGAGGTCGTTAATCGTTATCTTCTCGTCGAGGTTAATGCCGTTCTTCTCGCAAAACTCCAAAATCGTTATCACCGTAACTATTTTAGTCGTGCTCGCCATGCCCATAGTTTTATTCATGTTTTTTTCGTATAAAATCCGCCCAGAATCAACATCAATAACGCACATACCACTAGATGTTGTATTATGTGTGTCATAACTATACCCATAAGCCTTCGCTTGAACTGCCAAGCTCGGTTTAATAAATAACGACGCAAGCCCCGCCCCTAGCATAACGAGCGCCAAAATAAACGCAACTACCCGCGCAAAACCATATCGAGTTAAAGTTGAAATCTTTCTCATAAGGAAAGTATTTGCAATTAACCGCGTTATTATTTATTCTATTTTAATGAAAACAAACGAACCTATCCATATCGCAATCGACGGACCGACCGCCAGCGGAAAGGGTTCGATTTCTAAACTTCTCTCTGCTCGGCTCGGGATTCCAACCCTCGATACAGGCGCGATGTATCGCGGAATTGCCGTTTATTTTTTCGATAACCCAATCGATTTAGCCGATAAAACTGCGCTAAACGATGCCCTATCTAAAGTCGACCTAAAAGTTGCGCTAGCTCCTAGCGGAACGCGCGTTTTTATAAACGGCGTCGACGTAACCCCGCGCATTCGCGATAATAATATAAGCCTCCTAACCTCGCGAATAGCCGTCCTCCCCGAAGTTCGCCAAAAACTCGTCGCAATCCAACAAGCAATCGCGAAAACCTCGCCCTTTATACTCGAAGGGCGCGACATAGGAAGCGAAGTCCTACCAAACGCGCAATTTAAATTTTTCCTGACCGCCTCACCCGAAGTCCGCGCAAGTCGGCGTTGGAAAGAACTACTCGCGAAAGGCTCAAACCTAGATTTCTCCGAAGTTTTAGAGCAAGTTAATATGCGCGACAAAACGGACATAAACCGCCCCTTCGGCGCGCTGAAAAAAGTCCCCGACGCAATCGAAATCGACAGCTCCTCCCTAACCCCCGACGGCGTCATCGCCGAAATGCTCGCTCATATTAACGGAAACAACCCGCGCTGATATATCAAGTTTTATTTATCCATAGATGAATTTTGCACGCGCCTTTTTGTTTCAATGATTTTTTGATTGAGTGCAAAAATAAATCCCTAACTTCTATTTGACTTTTAAAACTCGCCTATAATATATCTTTAATATGGCAAACGAGAAAGATTTTGCGCCCGTCGGTTTATTCGGCGCAACCCCAAACCTCCCGCGCAAAGCAGGCGCGCCCGCGTTCTCATTAGAGAAAAAATCGCGCGATACAACCCGCATCGAAACGCCTTTTGAGAATGAAATCGAAGCGGAAGAAGAGGAAGAAACTAAAAAAAACCTAACGCCGGAAGAGCGCGCCGACGAATTTGAGGCAGCATTAGCCGGAAAAGTTTTAGATTTGGTTGATAACTGGGACAAATTCGACGCCGGCCGTTACGCCTTCCGCGACGAAATCGCCGACCTTAACGACGTAGTTGTGCCGATATCTCTGCTTAAAAAATAAAAACGCCCCGTCGTTAGACTGCTCTAAATAAATAAGAAAAATTCCCCCGATTTGTTAAACAAAATGCAAAAATATTAGTTGCTTTTTTGCGTTTTTTGCGTATATTAATAATATTAAATATGGGTGCACTCGATGGGTGCACTCGATGGGTGCACTCGATGGGTGCACTCGATGGGTGCACTCGATGGGTGCACTCGATGGGTGCACTCGATGGGTGCACTCGATGGGTGCACTCGCAAAGGGTGTCGCCCGTAAAAAGGAGGCACTTTTTTTATGAAAAAATTTAAAAACTTTGCGATGGTTTTGGTTATTGTTTTCGCGATACCGCTTTTATTAACGGCTTGCGGAAAAAATAACGACGACGACAAGAAAACCACAGACCCCGACCCAACTCCGGTTGCGGTTAAACTCTCCGCCCCTGCGGGGTTATCGATAAGCGGCTCGACCCTAACTTGGGGTGAGGTCGCGAACGCAAGTTCCTATACCGTAAAAATCTCGGGAACCTCCGATACAACGGGCTTAACAACCGCAACCCTCGACTTATCGACAAAAGTTTCGGCGGCAGGCTATTATAATATCCAAGTTATGGCGATTGGCAACGGAACGACATACCTAAACAGCGACCTAAGCGCGGTTGAGGTTTATGAATATACTACCACCGAAAATTTAACGGCGGCACAAATGTCTGCGCTTATTTTTCCAGAGGGCGCGGAGCCTACCACAATAACAAAGACGGGGATTTTATTTAGCAACGAGTTTGGCGTGAACATCACCTACGTTAATTATGATTCCGAGGGCGATATTTATGATTTCTATGACGCTGATTATGGGCTTGACGGCGCGGGCAATAGCGTGTCGCGTATCCAATACAATATTGACGGATATCCATATGCATACGGCGCAGAAAGTGGCGACTTTGGGCTTGGCAATGGCGATGTTGCTATTTTATATATAAACAGAAAGAACGTTTTTGAAAAAAGCGTTGCCGAAGGTTGGGTTAGCGAAATGCAAAAGATCACCTATCCCGACGGCAGTTATGACGTTATTTTAAACGGAATTTTGGAAGCTTATAACGCTGAATTAAATGATGATAACAGCAACGGCCTTGTCGCTTGCTATCTTTATAAATTTAATTCGGACGACGAACTCTATGAAGTCATTATTAACGAATATGATGAGACATACAACGAGCCAGATACCGAGTTCCCGAACGCGCTTCAACAAACGAAGATTACCGCGCTTTTCGAAGATGTTGTCTTACCGAATGGCGAAAAAGAAAGTCCGTTCCCTGTTATTACTTTCAGCAGTTTCGTTGATTTACAAAAATTAGTTGTGGGCGAAACATATTATATGACGCTTATTTTGCAAAGCGCCGCTGAGTTTTCGGATGGTTTTGAAACAACTATCGAAGCTGGGGCTTACGACGTAGCTTTTTGGTCGGAATTTGTAAACTACACGCTGCGCGTTTATTCGAACGCGGACTTCGAAACAGGCGAAATAACGGCAAAAAGTCCGTATGTATATACGCTTAACGTTGCAGAGAACGCACCGACAACTTATTACTTTACGTTAACGCTTGACGCAGTGAACAACGGCGATTTTGGCGCGTTTATTCCCGAAATTATGCCAACGCAATAACTAAAAACCAAGCAAAAAAACAAGTCCGCTATCGAACTTGTTTTTTTATACAATATAAACAGCAACTAGCCGCTGCCCCAACTCTTACTCCGCCTCGTCTTTGCTAACCCCATCATTCTCAATAAGTTCTCTAATCTCGCTCGTCATACCTTCCTCGAAGCCGTCGAACCCTTCGCCGATGCCGCGCGGAATATAATAAACTTGCCAAGTTGGTGTAATCTCAACCCGATCCAGCCGCACGCCCTCTTCAAGCGCAACAATTTTAAGCGTCGCCTTAATGAGTTTTTGTTGAAGCGGAGTCATTCGAAGTAGATATTTCGCGCTAACCATGAACGTTTTTCGGTCAGGGAACTCTTCCGTCGGCTCGTCCGTCGCCGCGCCTAGCGTTCCGTTCGCGAACTCCCGAACAACCTCGTTAAAAATCGCTTCCTTGACTGCCGCATACGCGCGCTCTTCTTCCTCTTCGGGGATTAGAACAATACTGCGTTCGTTTTTGCCGAAATGTTCCTTTATAAGTGCGTCGAGATTGCTGTTCCCTAAGACCCGCCTCGTCCGCGCTGAAACGGCGGCGTAAAGTTTCGCGATATCCTTCGTATCAATCGACGCGTCATTCTTAACCGCAACCGTTATCTCGTCGATGCGTTTTATGAGTTTACTAATCTCGCGCTTGACGGCATCCCAAAAATAAAAATACGCATAAATAAACGCTTTTTGAAAATTATCCTCAACCTCGGCCTTAACGTCAATCTTTACCTCTCCGTTGCTTTTCTTAATGCGCTTAGCGAGAAAAACCGCCCCGTCCTTCGGGTCAACAATAAAGTTATTCGCTAAAAGTTCACAAATCTCATACTGCATATTTCATATCTAACAAAATTATAAAAGAAACACAAACAAAATTTGACATCTCGAAATAATAAGTTTATTATATATTATATAGAAGTATTAAAAGGAGAAAAATTATGGGATGCGATTGCGCGAATTGCCCGGGCTGCGGCGTTAAAAAACCAACGAAATAACGCTAGATAAATGACGAAAAAATGCGCTTGCGATTGCCGGCGCATTTATATTATAATCAATTAAGAAATATAAAAAGGAGTTATTAAAATGGATTTTCAACCAAAACAACTTTCGAAGCAACAAATTTTCGCCTATACCCAATCCGCGCTTTTCCTCGTCGGCGCCGCGTTTATGCTAACGTATAGCCTCGCGGGGCTTGGCTGGGCGCTTTGGGTCGGCATAGGATTTATGGCGCTCGCGCTCGCGACATGGGTCGTAAGTGTTGTCGTTATAACCCGCGATTTCAAAAAAACCTATAAAAGAGTTAAAGAAGAAGCCGCACGAATTAAAGCGGAACAAGAAAAGTCCGTCGAAACAACCGCGACCGAAGTTAAAACCGAAGAACCCGCGAAACAATAACCCGCCACTAAAAAACGCCCCTCGGCGTTTTTCTTTATTAATATCCCTTAATTACTCGTCCCGTTCGCGCTCTATTAACGAATTTTCAAGCGCGGTCTTTATTTTTAGCGCATAACTATCCTTCGGGTCATAGTTGTTCATTATATTAGCAACCTCTTCCATACAATCATCATAGTTTTTAGGATTGGGCTTTCGCAAAAACGTTTGGTACCGCGACATTAAACACAATATCGCCTCGTCATGAGTTCTGCTTCTCATTTTGCTTAATTTTTCATCGCCCATAAAACCTCCCCTATTTTTGTTATATTTCTATACACAATTATACCGAAACATTTATTAAAATTCAACCCCCAAAATACGCTTTAAACTTAAACCTTCCGCGTTTCCTTTATCGCCTCGACCCAACCGCAAGGCGACGGGCATTTATAACCGAAAGTGCAACGCGCGCCCTTTAACATTTTCGCTAAATCGGGTTTAACTTCGGCGTATTTTTTAATAATGTCGTTAACGACGCGCGTCGTTTCGAGTTGGACGCAACTGCATTTGCGCTCGATTACCTTTAAAATAAAGTCGTCATAATTCCCCATTTCGCTAACCTCGAAAATCCGCGCCTGCGGAAAGTTATCCGCGAGGGAATTTAAATCCTCGTTCCATTCCCGAACTAATTCCTCGTTATCTTGTATTATCTCTGGTATAAACCATACTATATCTTGTGTTTCCCTTAACCGATATTTAAGCGTTCGATGGCGGTTAAGGTGCGCATAACAAGTAAAACTGCAACGATAATTAGCCGCGTAAACGTCGCCGAAGTATTCTTCGACCGGCTCGCCGAAGAGTGAAAGCCCCCGACTTTTGCCCGTATCCGTTAACCCTTCGTCGACGTAGCCCGTTGCCTCCATTTGCGTTAAGAACTCACAAACGAACGGCTTTATCGCGCTAACGAACTTGCTCTCGCTGTCCTTTTCGAGGAAGCCTTTTAAAAACCCATAGATATAGTTAAATTGCCGATATGAAACGGTATGAATCATCGAAACGCGCGTAAAAATACTTGTTAGATAGCGCGCGTTTTCCATCGCGAGTTTTTTAATTTTATTTTCCGTAAAAAAGTTCGGCGTTTTTTCGGCGTATTCCGCCCTAATTAAGTCCTGAAAACGCGCCAACCATTTATCATAAAGTTTTTGCTCGTCGTCTGGCAACGGATGCAAAGTATACCGCCCGCTCTTAACGCTGGAAACCATAAAGCGCTCGTTATCAAGCATAATCTCTAAAATGCGCGGAATTTTATCGAGATACATATTTATAAAAACGTGGTCATAAACGCTGTGGTGCCCGCTCTCTTTGGTTTGTTTAACTCGGCGCGCGGTTTTCTCCGGCGCCTCGTTAAGCAGCGCATCAAAATCCCCCGCCATATAACAAACCCCCGCCGCGTGCCCCCCGAACGCATCAAACTCCTCTTTCGGCGCGGCATATCCCGCGTGGCTAGTTCCAATAACCTTAATTTCCATTAAAAAACTTTAACATATTTTATAATTTCTTGTAAAGATAAAAGTCTTTAACCCAGAAACTCCAACCACCCACATTGACAGGCGCAAGCACTCTCTGACACAAAAATCAATCCTATTTGATTTTTAGTTTTTTTATCTAAATAATTGGTAAGGCGCAAGCACCATATCAATTTCTCTCTTTGTAATAATTGAATTATCCACAAAGTATTTTGCTATTATCGAAATGAAGTTTTTGATTGTTACTGTAAAGTATGCCATCACCATTTGAATTTTAGGTTCTAATTTCGCAAATTCAACGTTTGCAAGTACTGCATTCGCATGAGTTTGGCGACATAGTATGTGATAAATTGTTAAATAATCTGAATAGAAACCCGTATTTTTTGCAAGATCTTTGATCTTTTTGATTGAATTGTCCATTATTGTATACCAATGCCAATTATCTTTAATTGTTTTTAATCGGATTAATGCGAAACGTGGGTCATTCATTTCATCTTCATATTTTTGTTTCTGGGTACCTGCTGTTGCAAATATTGACTCTGACGACGCCATTGTGCCCCATCTTGGTTCTGCTGTTAATATTTTATTATAACTATCCTTGGTAGGAATAAACCAATCAAAATATTCACTTTCTTCTTTATAATGACAGTACTCATAACATAATGCACGCTCGTCTGCATCTTGTTTTAACATAAAAGTCAACTGCAATAGTAATTCAAAAAACTCTCTAATTAACGCATTATGCCCAATAGGCTGCTCTTTTCTAACATTCTCCAACAAAATACTAACTTCGTTAACGATTTTCAAACCCTCAAAAGACATCGCCCTTATTGTGTCAATGGCAGGACTTGGATTAGGGGCTATCAATTTTTTGTTAAAAAATAAGCAGAATTCAGCAAAACAAGTTTTTGCATCTTCAAATTTAGTTATGTCCATTTCATTTTTCTCCTTCGAATTATTTGATAATGACATATCTAAATACAGAAATCAATAGAAATCTCGCCATTTTAGTTTTTGATTGTTTATGCCTTTCTGCCTCGCCTCGACAAAATTTTCATAATTTCATATTGTTTATTCCGCGGCGATTGTGTATAATAGTATTATGATTGATACAACGTGCAGTTTTTGCGGAAGAAAATCCAGCGAAATTAAGAAAATTATCTCAAGCCCAAGCGGCAAGGTTTTTATTTGCGACCGTTGCATAAAAGTTTGCAACGACCTTATGCTCGAATCTATAACCGCCGAGGACAAGCCGAAAGACCTCGTTTTGCCGACGCCTGCCGAGATTAAACGCAAACTCGACGACTTTATTATCGGGCAAGACGACGCCAAGCGCGTTCTTTCCGTCGCGGTTTATAACCATTACAAACGCGTAAACTTTAACCTAAATAGGGCGAAGCAACTCTCGATAAAAGACGCGCAAAAGAACGCCGACGACGATATCGAACTCGAAAAAAGCAACATTCTTATGATTGGGCCGACGGGTTCGGGTAAAACCCTATTAGCCCGAACGCTCGCGAAGATTTTGGACGTGCCGTTCGCGGTTGCCGACGCGACAACCTTAACCGAGGCGGGCTACGTCGGCGAGGATGTCGAAAATATACTTTTAAAGTTGCTCCAAAACGCAGACTTCGACGTTAAAAAAGCCGAACGCGGAATAATTTATATTGACGAAATCGACAAAATATCGAAAAAAGGCGAAAACCGCAGCATAACCCGCGACGTTTCCGGCGAAGGCGTCCAACAAGCGCTGCTTAAAATTATTGAAAGTACCGTCGCGTCCGTTCCCCCACAAGGCGGCCGCAAGCACCCAAACCAAGAATGCATCCAAATCAACACCTCGAACATTCTCTTTATTTGCGGCGGCGCGTTTATCGGGCTGGAAAAAATCGTCCAAACCCGAATTGGAGGCGGAAGTCTCGGGTTCGGCGCCTCGCTTAAAAACAACATTACGGAAAACGCGGAAGTTAGCGACATTAAAAAAGTTTCGCCTGTCGACCTCGTTAAATTCGGGCTTATTCCAGAATTCGTTGGGCGTATTCCAATAATCGTCGGCCTAAACGCGCTCGACCAAAAAGCGCTCATAAAAATCCTAAAAGAGCCGAAAAATTCCTTATTAGGTCAATACCGAAAAATGTTTGCGATGGACGAAATCGCGTTCGAAATCGACGAGGACGCAATCTCGGCAACCGCGGACATGGCGTTGCAACTTAAAACCGGCGCGCGAGGCCTTCGAACAATCCTCGAGGATACTATGCTCGGCGTTATGTTCGACGCCCCAAGCGATAAATCCATCTCGAAAATCGTCATAACGCGCGATTGCATCGAAAAAAAGTCGCCCCCAAAAATCGAACACAAGCGCAAAGCCGAAAAGGCCGAAAAGCCGGCGTAACTCACAAAAACCTATCTAACTCAGCGAACCCGCGACTAGGCGGGTTTGAGTTTAATTTGTTTCTATATTTTCAAAAGAAAAAAGCGGACTATCTAAAAATTCGAGTATCGTCATATCGAACCCCTCGGCGAGCAAAAACGCGGTGTTCATAGAAACGCTTTTGTTTGTTGTGCCCTCTCGATATAAATTTCTAACCGTGGATTCATGCATAGCTACTTTTTTACAAAGTTCGTAGCGGGTCATTTTCTTATTTTTAAGCAATTCATCAACACGCCTCCTAATAGCATCTCGTATTTCCATAAACGCCACCTCCATTATCGGTTGTTCTAGCGTTAGTATAACCAAAAAGTTTTAGTTTGTTTGGTAGGACTACCAATAAGGGGTTGACTTGCGGTAAAATAACCGCTAATATAGGAGTATGGAAATAAAAAGAAACTTTGGGCTTGCCTTGCAGATAATAATGAACGAGCGAGGGTTTACCCAACAGGAACTATCGCAAATTATTGGGATAAGGCAATCGCAAATTAGCAACTGGCTAAACGGAAATTCGTTTCCGGGATATAAATCGCTGATAATTTTACACGATAAACTCGAAGTTTCTTGGGAAAAACTCTTTTCATAACCGCTAAATCGCGTTTTTAACTTAACCCAAATAACGCCCTAACTTCCCCCATACTTTTTGCGATAGCAACCGCAAGCTTTTGCTGCTTCGAGAACCCGAGCGCAACCGCATAGCCGATTAGATGTTGCTTTAACTCGTTAAAGTTCTTCTCGCCCCTATCCGCAACAAAATATTGTATGTGTTTTGTGATACAACCTACTATATCTTGTATGTTCGGCTTTTCGTCGCTCGAAATTTTCCAAGGACTGCCCACGAGCGCGCGCCCAATCATAACGCCCTCCGCGCCGGTTCGCGAAACGACCTCTTCCGCCTGCGCGAGGCTTTTTATATCCCCGTTCGCGATAACAGGAATTTTTACCGCGCGGACGACTTCCCGAATCGCGTCGTAATCCGTAGATCCGCTATAACCTTGCGAGCCCAAACGCCCGTGAACAATAAGCCGGCTCGCCCCCGCCGCCTCTAAATTCCGCGCAAAATCCACCGCAATATTTTTATCCGCCCCGAGCCTCATCTTAACGGAAATTGGCTGCGGTAAGATAGTGCGCCCTAAAAATTCCCTATTTTTATTCCTGACTTTCGCCCGCTCGGCGCTCGCACGTCCGCACGCGCGAACAATCTCGCCCGCTAGCTCCGCGTTCCGCATTAAATTAACCCCGTCGCCGTTTTTTAAAACCTTCCGCGCCGGGCAACCCATATTTATGTTAATCTCATGAAAATCGTCGAGCAACCCCGAACCTATCGCGCGCGCAAAAAGTTGCGGTTCATGCCCAAAAAGTTGAACAACCGTCCTCATCGGGCGCAAAACCTCGCCCCTGCGCGCCCTCGAACCCGAACCCTCGCCCGAACCCGTGCCGCCGCGCGTTTGAATGTGGCATTTCAACATCCCGAGCGTTTTCGCGTTATTATGGCAAATCGCGGAAACGCTAATCATCTCCGTCCAAGTTTTTTCCGCGCCGAAATCCGCTAGAACCTGCCTAAACGCAAAATCGCTAATCCCTGCCATCGGCGCCGGCTCAACCGAAAAATCCGCGCGTTCCTTACTCATGAAAAAATTATAGCGCATAACTTAATTATTTTTCAAGCCAAAAACTCCGTTTTCGCGATTGCGCAGGCGACGACGGTTTTCGCGCCACTCTTTTTAAGCGCGCGGGCGCAATCGTTTGCGGTAGCGCCCGTCGTTATAACGTCGTCGATGAGTAAAACGCGCTTACCGCGAATTTTCGCGAAATCTTCCGCGCCCCCGACGCAAGCGAACGCATTCTCCGCGTTTTTCTTGCGCTCCTCCGCCCCGAGCCGCTCTTGGCGTTCAATATTTTTCGTGCGGGCTAGAACATTATCAACAATCGGCAACCCCAAATACGCGTTAACCGCCCGCGCTAAAACTTCGGCTTGATTAAACCCGCGCTCGCGTTTGCGTTCCTTCGATAGCGGAACAGGAACGACGACATCGACCTTAATATTGTCGTTCAAAAGGCTCGCCGCAACCCAAGGCGCGAGCGCATCGCAAACAAACCCTCCCCTATGATATTTTAAATCTAAAATAAGTTTCGAAATATCGCCCTTATAAATAAAGGGCGCGACGGTTCTATCGAAATATCGTTTAGGTAGGTCAATCATATCGAGGCAAGCGTATTTAAACAAATACGCGTCCCAATGCTCCATGCAATCCGCGCAAAACCATCCGTTCGCGCTTTGGTTTATCTCGTCTTTGCAATTTATACAAACGCAATTCGGGTGCAACTTTCTAAAAATCCGCGCGAAACTACTTTTAAAACTCACGCGGTTATTATATAATAGCGCGATGATAA
>JAISHI010000002.1 GCA_031262595.1 Christensenellaceae bacterium
GCCATATATTTTGGTATGGAAAATAACCGCACTTATCCTTTTACGCCCGAAAAACTCGACTATAAACTCGGCGACCTCGAGCCGTTTATCGACGCGAAAACGATGCAACTGCATTATGACCGGCACTATACGGGTTATATTAACGCGCTTAACGAGGTTTTGGCGCGCTACCCTGAGTTGCACGGCTTCGACTTAAAAACGCTCCTCGATTTAAGTTTCGGCGAAGGCGCGGCGGATATCGCGCCCGACGACCGCGTTTTAGTTTCGCGCAACGCAGGCGGAGTTTTAAACCACGAATTTTTCTTTAAGAGCCTGCGCCAAGCAACCGGCGAAATTATAATCGGGCGCAGTCAAGCCCTCGCGAACCAAATCGCGCGCGACTTCGGCGATTGGGAAAACTTTAAGGCTGAGTTTGCCGCTGCCCTGCCGTCGGTTTTCGGTTCGGGTTATCTTTGGCTCGCGAAAGACGCGCAAAACTCCTTGCATCTCGCGGCAACCTCAAACCAAACCTACCTAAACTCCCCTAACCTAACGCCGATTTTTTGCGTCGACCTTTGGGAGCACGCATATTATTTAAAGAATTATAACGCCCGCGCGGATTACCTAAATAACCTTTGGCACGTCATCGATTGGCACGAACTTTCCGAGCGCTTCGCGAAATAGTCATATTTAAAAAACAGCCTTTCGTTTCGGGGCTGTTTTTTTTATTTATAAATTGATTGATTATTATTGTTCTTTTTCCGCATCTGCTTCAAGTGACTCGTAGCGTTCTTTGTTTATGCGTACTATGCCGAGCCATTTATGGTAAAGATTATATTTCTCCATATTCTGTCTTGCTAACGCTCGCAATTCAGCGATTTCTCCAGCGTCAATACGTTTAACGATTCCCCAGTCGGTTGTCATTGCGGCGCTGGCAGCCAAATAACGTTCTAATTGGTCACTTCCCTGATTTATGAGGTTATTCAGTTTTTCATTCTTATAAAGTTTCGCCACTTCTTCTTTGAATTCATCGGAATATTTAATATACATTTTTATATCTCCTTTTTAGATACGACTATTATAATTCTTACAATAGTGAGATGTCAAGTAATTTTCTTACTTTTGTATGAAAATGTTTGCGTGAATAATAAGCGAGCTATAAAGTTTGGAAATATGTTAAAAGAATTGCGCCTTGAAAAAGGCAAGGGTCAAGTAGAAGTTGCCAAAGATTTGGGCGTGAGTAAAGGCATAATTAGTTTTTGGGAAAACGGAAAACGCGAGCCAACACTTTCTATGCTGTTAGCGTTATCAAATTATTTTAAAGTTTCTATTGACGAACTCGTCGGCAATAAAGAATATTGAATATTTTATTTTGTTTGCATCGTCGCTTGGATTAACCCAACGAAAAGCGGATGCGGACGGTTTGGGCGAGATTTGAGTTCTGGGTGGAATTGGCTTGCAACAAAGAACGGATGGTTCGCGACCTCAACGATTTCAACCAACCCAAGCTCAGGATTTACGCCGGCGATAGTAAGCCCATTTCCTTCGAGCTCCGCGCGGAATTTATCGTTAAACTCAAAACGGTGGCGATGGCGTTCTTTTATGTTTTTCGTTTTATAGCAATCTAATGCTTTCGTTCCCGCTTTCAGCTCGCAATCATAAGAGCCGAGGCGCATCGTTCCGCCTTTTTTCGTTATGCCCTTTTGCTCTTCCATTATATCAACAACAGGATAGCCCGTTTTTTCGTTAATTTCCGTGCTGTTCGCGTCGGTCATGCCGCAAACATTTCGCGCGAACTCGATAACCGCGATTTGCATTCCGAGGCAAATCCCAAGATACGGAATATTATTCTCACGCGCGTATTTTGCGCCAGCGATTTTGCCCTCGATGCCGCGGTTGCCGAACCCGCCCGCAACAATAATCGCATCGACTTTCCCGATAACTTCCTCGGCGCCGCGTGCTTCGATTTCCTCACTATCGACGAGTTTAACGATAGGCTTGATTTTGTTGTGGATGCCGGCGTGCTTTATCGCCTCGGTTATGCTTATATAAGCGTCGGGAACGTTGCAATACTTCCCAATAATCGCAACCGTTCGCTCCTCGGTCGCCTCGTTCATGCGCTTTAAAACGTCAGTCCATTCGGTTATGTTGCAATCCGTTTCTTTGAGGTTAAGTTTTTTCATAACGAGTTCGTCGAAACGTTGCTTTTTTAAGATAAGCGGAACTTCATAAAGCGACGCGCAATCATAGTTATGGATAACGTATTCTGCCCCGTCGAGGTTGCAAAACATCGCGATTTTATTTTTAATTTCGTCGTCGAGTTCAACGCTCTTGCTGGTTCGGCAAACGAGGATATCCGCGTTAACGCCGAGTTGGCTTAGGTCGCGAACCGAGTTTTGCGTCGGTTTTGACTTAATCTCGCCGCTCGCTTCTAGATACGGAATAAGAGTTACGTGAACGGAAAGGCTGTTGCCAGCGCCAAGCTCCTTTCGGAATTGGCGAATCGCTTCGATATAAACGAGCCCCTCAATGTCGCCTACTGTTCCGCCGATTTCGACGATAACAACGTCAACGTCCTTCTCCGCCGCCGCCTTAAACGACAACTTAACCTCGTTCGTGATGTGCGGAACGACTTGAACTGTAACGCCCAAATAATCGCCGCGACGCTCCTTCGAGATAACGTTTGAATAAATGCGCCCCGTTGTAAAATTACAAGTTTGGTCGCAATTTATATCGAGAAAGCGTTCGTAGTGCCCGATATCGAGGTCGGTTTCCGCGCCGTCGTCGGTCACGAAAACCTCGCCATGTTGATAAGGGCTCATGGTTCCGGGGTCAACGTTAATGTATGGGTCAAATTTTTGTATCGCGACTTTAAGTCCGTGTCCGATTAAGAGTCGCCCGAGCGACGCGGCGGTAATTCCCTTCCCAAGCCCCGACACAACCCCGCCTGTTACAAAGATATATTTCGGCATCTTCTTAGCATTCGTTTGTTTTTCCATATTTTTCATATGGAATATATTATATCGTTTGGGCTTAACTTCTGTCAACCCGAAAATAAAAAAGCGCTGGGGTATTGACTTTTTGCACGTTGTGGGATAAACTTAGTTATTAAAATAATAAACGGAGGTTTTTATGGATTATAAAGAATTTTTTATAAAAAATTCAGATGTAGACCCTAAAGAATTTTTTAAAGCATATCCAAAATTAGGTAAGAAAGAATATCAAGAAGCACAAAATTATGCGGCTAATGCCCAATATATAGAGAATAAAGTCGTCGTTGGGTGTGGGTCGCTTCTCGGTATTGGATTGATTGTTGGGTCAGTTATCGGAGCAAACTGTTGTTCTGGTAATGAGTTCGAGCAAGACGAATTAACTACTCCTCCCGCTATAGGATATAATATGGAAGCGCCAAAAGAGTATAATGGAATCAAGAAAACCATATCTTTTGAAGCCGCTCAAAAATTACAAGAACTCGATATCGAAACATGCGGTTTAAAAGCGGAAATTGATTCTCTTTTAGAAGAAACAGGAGCGCTCATTAATAATTTAGAACGCTAATACTTTAACAGAAATTATGGCGATTTTTGGCAGGGGTGGACTGGTTCGAACAGTCGATGAACGGGTCAGAGCCGTTTGCCTTACCGCTTGGCGACACCCCTAGATGCGATTATCATCGCAGTGAAGAATGAAAATGAAGGAGTTTTACCCCAGCGTCGCGCCTTCCGATATTTGCCTGCCGTTGAGGAAGTCGCGGATTGCCATAACGGGTTTGCCCGCGGGTTGGATTTTATCAATGCGCAAAACGCCGTCTAGGCATTTAACGAAAAGCCCGACTTTCGCCGACGAATAAACGACTTCGCCGATGCGCCTGCCGACAGTATCGAGATAGGAGGTCGTTTGGATTTGCTCGTCGGGAATCGCCGTCGCCTTATGAACGCGGAATGTTTCGCCCTTAAAGTTAAAATACGCAACCGGCCAAGGGTTCAAGCCCCTAACGATATTTACGATTTGATACGACGGCAGCGACCAATTTATCCGCCCGGTTTCTTTTTTTAGAAGCTCGAAATACGTCGCCTCGGTTTCTTTTTGCGGAAAATGTTTCGCTCGCCCGCTCTCGATTAAGTCGAGAGCTTCGATAAGCGCGTCAGCCCCGAGGAACGCCAACCGCTTTAAAAGTTCGCCGCTGGTTTCCTCAGGTTCGATATCAAGCGGTTTTTGCAAAATAATATCGCCCGTATCAAGTCCGATGTCGGTTTGCATAATCGTAACGCCGGTTTGCGTTTCGCCGTTTATAATCGCCCATTGAACGGGGCTCGAGCCGCGATATTTCGGGAGCAAGGACGCATGGACGTTAATAACGCCGAATTTACAAGCCTCTAAAACGTTTTGTTTAAGCATCTGTCCGAACGCCGCCGTAACGATTATATCGGGTTCGAACTTCATAAATCCGCTTATGTCGTTGCTAACACGCTCGGGTTGTAAGATAGGCAACCCAACTTTTTCGGCGAATTGTTTAAGCGGAGTTGAATAAATCGCGCCGCCGCGTCCCGCTGGCCTATCGGGTTGCGTTATAACGCAAACAACCTCATGGCGCGACTTTAAAAGCGCTTGTAAGGCGACAACAGAAAGGTCCGGCGACCCCATAAAAACGATTTTCATAAAATATTATCGCAAAAACCGCGCGCGAAATCAATTAGTTATTTCAAATATCAGCGTCTAATAAGCTCACTTTCCCATCTCGGAATTTCCATTTTCTATTTCAGTAGCCGCAACGGGCTGCTTGCCACCAATACAAGTTGTTAGTTTATTGTTATATAGTTTTTTGTTTAAGTTATGCGTTGATATAAATAGATCGATTCTTTGTTTTATATCAGAAAACCTCGAAAGCTCTCCGCTAGTGAGGTCTAAACAGAGATAAAGATCTTCTATGTGATTTAATATGTCTCTATATTCGGTTTCTTTTTCTGGGTTTTCGCGAATTTCTTCGCTTAAAACTTTCGCCCGTTTATTTTCGTTGGCGATTTCTTGTTCGATATCGGCTTTTTGTTGTGTGATTTCCATAACGCAAGTTTTAAATTCTTCGAGTTTATCCATATTTAAGTGTATCATAAACACAAATAAAATTACAATTAAAATTTAAAATTTTTACCGCATTTTTTAGTTATAGGTTTTAACTTTTGTAAAGTCTTTATGCAAAATCAATTAGTTCTTTTCGGCTTCTATTTCAATAGCCGCAACGGGTTGTTTACCAATAACGGAAGTCGTCAATTTATCGTTGTCTTGGCTGTTCTTCCTTTGCGCAACAAAAAGTTCCAAAAACTCTTTATGAAGAAGATCTAAATTCTCATATAAACCCACTATGCGATCTAATGAGCTTTTATATTCGGTTCCTTTTTCTGGGTTTTTGCGAACTTCGTCGCTTAAAACTTTCGCGCGTTTATATTCGTCTTTGATTTCTTTGTCAATATTTGATTCTCGTTGTGTTAGGTCCGCAAAACGGGTTTTAAACTCGTCCGATTGTGCATTAAATTTTTCTTTCATATTCATATTTTTAGTATATCATAAACTTAAATAAAATTACAAGACCGAGTTTATCGCATTTTTTCGTTATAGGTTTTAACTTTCGCGAAGTCTTTTTCGGTTAAATTTGCGTCGAGTTCGCGGATTAGGTGCGCCGTCGTTCGGTCGAGCCCTTTCGGCATCTCAACGAAAACCTTAACGACTAAATCGCCTGCGCCGTATGCATTTAGGCGTTTAACGCCCTTGCCTTTTAGTCGGTGGATCGTTCCGTTTTGCGTTCCAGCAGGAATATTTAACTCAGTTTCGCCGTCGATAAGCGGAATTTTAACTTTATGCCCTAAAATCGCCTGCGTAAACGAGATTGGCAGTTCCATATAAAGGTCGAACTCGTCGCGTTTTAGGATTGGGTGCGGAAGAACGCGAACGGAAATTAAAAGGTTTCCGCTCATGCCCTCGTGCCCAACCGGCGCGTTGCCCTCGCCCGCAACCGTTAAAATTTGCCCGTTGTCGATGCCCGCAGGAACGGCAACTTCATAAACAACATTCTTCTTCTCGGCTCCCCGCCCGCCGCAAGAGCTGCATTTTTCCTTTATAACCCGCCCAGTCGCATTACAAACCGAGCACGGCACAACCGTTTCCATAACGCCCAAAATCGTGCGCGTCGTTTGGCGAACTCGCCCCTGCCCTTTGCAATAACTGCAAGTTTCGTAAGCCGTTCCGTCCTTCGCGCCCGTCCCGTTGCAAGTTTTACATTTATCAAACCGCGAAAACGAAACCTCTTTATGCGTTCCGAGGCAAGCCTCCTTAAAGGAAAGTGTCATCGAAAGCGCGATGTCGTCGCCCTTAACGGATTCCTTGCGCCCGCGCCCGCGCGAACCGCCGAACATATCGCCCATTCCGCCGAAGCCGCCCATGAATTGCTCGAAAATGTCGCCCATATCCGAGAACCCAGCACCAGAAAAGCCCGAAAAACCGCCTCGCCCGCCCCCGAAGCCTGCGCCGTCAGCCGAGCCGAATTGGTCAAAATTGGCGCGTTTTTTCGCGTCGCCTAAAATCTCGTAAGCCGTATTTATGTCTTTAAACTTGGCCTCCGCCTCTTTATTGTTTGGGTTTGCGTCGGGGTGATATTGTTTCGCCAACTTGCGATACGCCGATTTAATCTCGTCGGCGGAGGCAGTTTTCGAAACGCCCAACGTTTCATAAGGATTTTTCATACTTTCTATATATATTCCAAATTATTGCCTATGTCAACATAAAATTAGCAGTTTAACGATAAGATTGCTAATTTTTATTATTTACTCGTTCGCGAACTTAAAGATTTCGCAATTCTTAGCCTTATATGAGCCAAAGAAGTCGCCGTCCTCAGGAACTCCACCAAAATACGCGAGCAATGCGCGGAGCGTTCCGCCGTGGGAAACTATTAAAACGTTCTTACCGCGGTATTTTCGCATTATTTCGGTTAAAAAGTCATTTGCGCGGTCAAAAGTTTCTTGGAGACTCTCGCCGTTTAAAACTTTTTCCTTGCGAGTTGCATACTCCCAAAAACCCCAATGCTTTGTTGCGTCCGCGACAACGCTGCCTTCCGCATCGCCGAAATCGCGCTCGATTATGCGCTCGTCGGTCGTGGGCTCTATGCCCGAAATTAAACGCGCAGTCTCTCGCGCCCTAATAAGCGGGCTCGCGAAAACCGCATCGAACTTAACGCCCGAAAGTTTTTCGCGGGTAGATAATGCTTGCGAGATTCCCTCATCATTAAGCGGAATATCCGTCCGCCCCTGAACTTTTCTCGCAACATTCCAATCCGTCCGCCCATGCCTAACCAAATAAATCATAATTTTTATGTTAGCATAGCCAAAAAAATATGACAAGGATTGATTTTAATATGTTGGTTATGTTATACTAAAACATGAAACTAAAAAACATTTCACCAATAATCGTTGCTTCGGCGATATTCGCGTTAACGCCGGCTGAAGCAGATGCGCAAAATTACGCAAACGAGTTTACTAGAGAATTTGGGGCAACTCAAATCAGCGCAAATGAATATGCCAAAATGGATATATGGCGTGATGGGTCGCGTGGTTTTAGCATTACTAAATGGGTCGATGATGGAAATGGTAAACCATCTTCAAAGGATAGATGTATTACTTATTGGTATATTATATCAAACGATAAACTTATGGTTAGGACTGACAACACTCATTATAATGAGGAAAATAGAATGATGATCAATGACGGCAATCCGACATTTAACTCCTATAAGAATGACACTGAAGAATATCAACGTGCATTTAACATGTTCGAAAAATCAAAAGGATCGGCACAACAAGTTCCTCCTCTTAATGATATTATAAACGAATTGCCAATGTAATCGACAAAACGCCTTAATCAGGCGTTTTTTTACTACCAACTTCCGCCGCCGCCGCCGCCAAAGCCCCCGCCAGAAAATCCGCCGCGAAAGCCGCTACTAACCGCCTTGCCGATGCCGCTGCTGGTGATATTCGCGATACCTGCAACCGAAACGCGGGTCGATAGCCCCGAGAAACTATTAAAGAACGAGTTAAAGATAATTAGGTCGAAAAGCGAAATGCCGCGCCCGTCATAATACCAATCCGGCGGAACGATCGCGACGCTCTCGAACCGCTTAATCCATTTCCGCGAAAGACCGAGAACGTAGGTATATGGCAAGATATTATAAAAATATTGCGGGTCGGATTCGACGAGGGCTTCGAGTTTTTTGACCTCAACGTTTTGTAGGAAATGGCGGAAACCCTTTATTTTCCCGTAAAGCTGAGTATTTTTATCCGTGCGTTTTAAAACGAATGAGGCTAAAACCATCGCGCAAACGGAAGCCAAGAACCCTAAAACAAAGTAAACCATCATAGTTTGCGTAAACGAAATCGCAATCGTCGGCATAACGAACGCCGCCGCGAAAACTATAAACGCGCCGAGTATAACCGCGCAAAGAACCTTAATAACGACGCCCTTCCCGTCGCCTACGACCTTAAAAATCGCCCGCGCGACCGCCGAAATTATTATATAAGGAATTAAAACTAGCGGAAATAAGTAAACGCCCTCGAAAATCGCCATAGGAACGAACAAAATCGCGAGAAACGCCAAAACAGCGAGGAAATATGCGCCACCCGTCGCGGCGATGCTTTGTTTTGTATAGACTTTTGTTTTGTTTAAGGGGTTATTTACGTCGAGTAAGATTTTTTGGACGCTCTCGAAAAAATTATTTTCAGCGAGTTCATCGAACATAACCTCAGTTCGCTTGCCCTTAAACAAACCCTTAAAAAAGATTTCCTCGTTCTTATTCCCGCCGTCATAAGGCTTAACTTTAACGATTTTATAAGTTTCGCCGACCGCCTCGACCTTTATATATCCCTTATTCGCGAGGTAAATTAGGAGCGACATTATTTGCGTGTTCGTTATTTTTCCGTAATATGCGAACGCGAGTTCGATTGGGTTAAGATTTTCCGGCGCATAAAATTCAACGACCTCGGTTGGCTTTTTATCGCGCCCGAATGCGAACCAAAGCGCAAAAATCGCGCCTAATAAAACGAGCGGAATTAAAAACATAAGAAACGACCAATCTTTAAAAACCGTTGCGCCGACGAAATAACCTTCGGGTAAGTCGGCCTTAATCGTTATGCCCGAAAACGCAGGCAGCGGCTCGGTTGTTTGCCCGCGAATAGTCTTATCGCCGTTAGAAAAAGTTAGATTATCGAAAACTTCGTCCGAACCAGCCGCACCGTAATAGCCTAAAACCTTTTCGCGGTCTATCGCTTTCGGGAAGTTTATTGTCCACTCCGCGTACTCAATTGAACTCGACCAATTCGCCGCGATAACGTTAAAATAGAATAAATCTTTATCCTCAAACGCGTCCTCGCCTAAGTCATACCTATAACGAAGAACGTAAATTTCCGTTGTTCCCGAAACATCGACATATTCGCTGCCGATTTGGATGACTTTATTGCCGTTTTCCGTCCAAACATCGTATTGATAGTTGCGCCCCGATAAATCGCGGACGGAAATATCCGTTATCGCGGTTTTAAGTTGCTTGCGCTCGCCGTCGATATAAACATTATTATAAAGCGGTAAGTATCTATAAATGCCGTGCTTTTCTTGCCCTAAATCGGGATACCTAATCTCGATAGTTTCCGTTATATTTAAGATATTTTTTTCGCTAACATTTATAACCGTTTCGTAATTTTTTATTTGATAGGTTTTATCGACTTCTTGAACCGCGTCGCAGCCCGACAAGAAAACGCTCGGGATAATAACTAAAAGCGCGCAAACAAAAAACGATAAAACCTTTTTAATCTTCATAACAAATTAAAATTTAACGGCAACATTCTCGCGCTCGTTCGCGGCTGCAACTTCGAAATATTTTTCCTTTTTAAAACGGAACATAGCCGCGATAAGCGAACTTGGGAAGAGCGTTACGCGATTGTTTTGTGCGCGAACTTCGGCGTTATAGTATTTGCGCGCGTTCGCGATGTCGGCTTCGATTTGTTGGAGTTGGGTTTGAAGCCCGAGGAAGTTTTGGTTCGCTTGGAGCGCAGGATAATTTTCGCTAACCGCCATAAGACGCCCTAAAAAGCCGCTCATCTCGGCGTTCGCGTCGATTTTTTGCTCCGGCGTTAATTGCGAATAGTTAATATTGCGCGCCGCGATAACGTTTTCGAGCGTTTCTTTTTCGTGTTTCGCATAACCCTTAACGGTTTCAACTAAGTTAGGAATTAAATCCCAACGTTTTTTGAGGTAAACGTCCATAGTCGAGAACGCCTCCTCGACGCGGTTTCGCCCTGCCGCGAGCCCGTTATAGCCGCCGAGCAAAACGCCCAAAAGAACGACAGCGACCGCGATTAAAATCCAAATCCCGAGCCCAAGCCCTAGAAACTTCACTAAAAATAAATTCATCATCATACTAATCTATTATCATCAATTAACGCTTTATGCAATCAATTTGCGCGAAGTTTTTGCTAAATTTTTATACGTAGTTAATCGTAATATCGCCGGTAGCAGTGCCTTTTGTAATCGTTGGCGCGCCGTTCTTTTGGTAAACTCGAACGATTAACCCATTGCCTTTCGCGCTTTGAAACATTGTTGTCGACCCACGCGT
>JAISHI010000003.1 GCA_031262595.1 Christensenellaceae bacterium
CGACATCGAGGTGCCAAACTCCCCCGTCGCTGTGGACGCTTGGGAGGAATCAGCCTGTTATCCCCGAGGTAACTTTTATCCGTTAAGCGACGGCAATTCCATAATCTACCGCCGGATCACTATATCCTACTTTCGTAACTGCTTGGCTTGTAGGCCTTACAGTAAAGCTCACTTATGCTATTGCGCTCTACGTATGGTTTCCAACCATACTGAGTGAACCTTTGAACGCCTCCGTTACTCTTTAGGAGGCGACCGCCCCAGTCAAACTGTCCAGCACACACTGTCCCAATCCCAGATAATGGCAATCGGTTAGAATTCCCGAAATTAAAGGGTGGTATTTCAAGGTTGCCTCCACACCAGCTAGCGCCAGCGCTTCAACGGCTCCCACCTATCCTACACATCAATTTCAGGAATACAATATGAACTTACAGTAAAGCTCTACGGGGTCTTTCCGTCCAGTCACGGGAAATACGTATCTTCACGTATACTTCAATTTCGCCGGGTCCCCTGTCGAGACAGTGCCCAAGTCGTTACGCCATTCATGCGGGTCGGAATTTACCCGACAAGGAATTTCGCTACCTTAGGACCGTTATAGTTACGGCCGCCGTTCACCAGGGCTTCAATTCGATGCTTCGCTTGCGCTAACAAGTCCTCTTAACCTTCTGGCACCGGGCAGGCGTCACCCCCTATACTTCCACTTACGTGTTTGCAGAGAGCTGTGTTTTTGGTAAACAGTCGCTTGGGCCATTTCACTGCGGCCTACGAACTTAATCGCAGGCACCACTTTTCCCGAAGTTATGTGGTCAATTTGCCGAGTTCCTTAACAAGGGTTATCCCGTCCGTCTTATGATTCTCTCATCGAGCACCTGTGTCGGTTTGCGGTACAGGCACCTCATAACTCAATAGCAGCTTTTCTCGCCAGTGTGAATTTGCGAACTTCCTTACTAATTTCATTCCCGATTTAACTCATAGTTCAAAATGTTATTTTTGTGGGTCAGTGTACTTCACTGCCGACCCCTACTCGTTATCTCGCCACGGATTTCCATCCCCATGGTTTCGCTATCCTCCTGTGTCCCTGCTTCTTGTCTTTATCGTTATGCGGTGGTGCTGGAATATCTACCAGCTGTCCATCGGCTACGCCTTTCGGCCTCGTCTTAGGTCCTGACTTACCCTGGGGGGACGAACCTTCCCCAGGAAACCTTGCTCATTCGACGGCGAAGATTCTCACTTCGCTCTCGCTACTCATGCCGGCATTCTCTCTTCGTATCAGTCCACCACTGCTTACGCTATGGCTTCAGCCCGATACGATTGCTCCTCTACCACTTAACCTTGCGGTTAAATCCTAAGCTTCGGTAATAGTTTTAAGCCCCGACAATCTTCGGCGCACAAACACATCGACTAGTGAGCTATTACGCACTCTTTTAATGAGTGGCTGCTTCTAAGCCAACATCCTAGCTGTCTACGCGTTTGAACATCCTTAACCACTTAAACTATATTTAGGGACCTTAGCTGTAGATCTGGGCTGTTTCCCTTTTGGCGACGGAACTTAACTCTCGCCGCCTGACTCCCATATGCATTTTAACGGTATTCGGAGTTTGATAAGATTCAGTAGGATTTGACTCCCCCTAGTCTATTCAGTGCTCTACCCCCGTAAAAAGTTCATATAAGGTTACTCCTAAAAGTATTTCGAGGAGAACCAGCTATAACCCAGTTCGATTGGAATTTCTCCTCTTGCCACAAGTCATCCCCGGTCGTTTCAACGAACGTGGGTTCGGTCCTCCATAGGGTGTTACCCCTACTTCAACCTGCTCATGGCAAGCTCACTGGGTTTCGGGTCTACGTAATATGACTGTGATTTTCGCCCTATTCAGACTCGCTTTCGCTTCGGCTCCGTGATTTAATCACTTAACCTTGCCACACAACGTAACTCGCCGGCCCGTTCTACAAAAAGTACCTGGTCAGGCATATAAAGCCCTACCAGTGCTTGTAAGCATACGGTTTCAGATTCTATTTCACTCCCCTCCCGGGGTTCTTTTCACCTTTCCCTCACGGTACTATTGCTCTATCGGTCAATTGGTCGTATTTAGCCTTACGGGATGGACCCCGCATATTCACACCGGATTTCTCGTGTCCTGTGCTACTCTGGATACCACTCGCCAAACTCGTCTTTCGGCTACGGGACTGTTACCCTATTTTGTATATCTTTCCAGATATCTTCGCCTAGATTTGTTTGATGCTTTGATGTGGTCCTAAACCCCGATCAGGTTACCCCAATCGGTTTGGGCTCTTCCGCGTTCGCTCGCCACTACTAGCAGAATCGTTGTTTTACTTTCTTTTCCTCCACTTACTTAGATGGTTCAGTTCAGTGGGTTCCCTTCGCTGCAACTATTTATTGATTGCAGGATAACGAAGAATTACCTTCGTTGAGTTTCCTCATTCGGAGACCGCGGGATAATAGATTACTTACATCTCCCCCGCGCTTTTCGCAGTTAATCGCGTCCTTCTTCGGCGCCAATTGCCAAGGCATTCACCATACGCTCGTTATAGCTTGATCGTATACGCGTTTTAGTGTTATTAAACACTAAAACAAACACTATAATCTTTCAATAGTGCTTATACTCTTGGTTCTATATATAAATATATAATTTAAAATTTATTTGTTAGCGATTGCTTACATCTATCGCTAACGCATGAGTATTTATTTTTCGTTTGTTGCCCATCGCGCCTTCTATATAATAGATGACTTATCGGGCAAATTACATACTGATTTGTTAATTGTTAATTTTTTAACTCGTCGTAAATTGTTTCTATTTGTGAAATGACATTATAATTCACTTTCGTGATTTTATGACGTCAATTAAATTTAGATACATATTACACCGTTAACTAAACTTCCTTTATATAATAAAGAAAATAGTTAACATTTAATATTTGTTTTACTCTTCATTTTTACAGTATGCAGTTGTATGTGTTCGCTTTCCCGCGTCCGTTAGGGCGACAGGTAAGCGAATATTATCAAATAGAAATACGCCTGTCAACACTAAAAATTATTTTTTTTCGTCATTTTGCACAAAGATTTGTCGACACGCGTCAGTAGTTAAATCCCCTAAATTCGGGTTCGTCAGCGATAGAACGTATAAGCTCTAACGCGTGCTTCTCTATCCTACTTATATAGGAGCGGCTTATGTTGAGTTTTTCCGCCACTTCGCGCTGCGGGAGCGAAATATTATTCTCGAGCCCGTATCGAAGAGAAATAACTTCGTATTCGCGCTCTGGCAACTCTTCCTTTATTTTCTTAACGAACTTTTTAAAGATTTGTTTAATCGCGGTTCGGTCGTTGGCTTCGTCGCTGCCCTCGACCGGTAAAATATCGCTAAGGACTATATCGTTGCCGTCTTTGTCGTTGCCGAGGCTTTCGTTTAAGGAATGAACGCCTTGGTGTTTTTTAGTTACGCGCAAGAACATAAGCATCTCATTATCAATACAACGCGCGGCGTAAGTTGAAATTTGCGTTCCTTTTTCGGGCTTGAAGGTATTGATTGCCTTAATAAGCCCGATTGTTCCGCAAGAAATTAAATCGTCGGCCTCCGCGCTTCCGTTATATTTTTTAACAACGTGCGCAACGAGCCTCATGTTATGCCTAATAAGCGCATCGCGCGCCCCCATATCGCCTTTCATATATTTATCAATAAGTTTGGCTTCTTCTTCCTTAGTAAGCGCCTTTGGAAAGCCTGATTTTTCGTTAACTAAACCCGTAAAAAAAAGGACTTTCGAAAAGAACGCAATAAAACTTTCAAATATCATTGCCATTTATATGAAAAAAGTCTTGCATTGTTGCGAAACTTGTATTATATTCATTAACTATGAAAAGAACGTATCAACCATCAAAAAACAAACGCGTTAAAGTTCACGGCTTTAGGACAAGAATGCAAACTGCATCCGGCCGTCGCGTTTTAAAACGCCGCCGTGCGCGCGGACGCAAGAACTTAACAACGGTTGGGGCTTAATCTGCCTAAAAGGGGGCAATAAATGCTACCTAAAAAGTTTCGCTTAACAAAGAGAAAACATTTTGCCTATTTGCACCGCGCAGGCAAGCATCAACGCGGTGCTTTTGTTGACCTTGTTTATTGTTATGCCGGAATAAAAGAACTTAAAGTCGGGTTCTCGGCGAGCAAGAAAGTCGGCAACAGCGTTATAAGGCATCTTGCCGTTCGCAAACTCCGCGCCGGGCTTAGGCCATACCTAAAACATCTCTCCCCTTCCGTTTCTTATATATTCGTCGCGAAAGAGAATCTTCACAAACAAGCCGTTCGCGATTTATCGCGCGAGATGTTAACGCTTATTAAAAAGGCTGGGCTACTAATATAATGAGAGCCGAAGAAAACGAAACGCCAGAAAACGAAAAGCCCGCGCCAAAGATTAACCCTTTCAAGAAAACTATTGCGTTCATCGCGCTAATGCCTGTATACTTCTACCGACTTTGCATAAGACCGCTTATTCCGCATAGTTGTAGATTCTCTCCAACTTGCAGCGAATATATGATTATCGCAGTCAAAACTCACGGCGTCTTTAAAGGCGGATGGCTCGGAGTTAAACGCATTTGCCGTTGTAATCCGCTTAATAAATGCGATTGCTATCTCGACCCCGTCCCGCCGAAAGTTGAAATTAAAGGAGAAACCGCATGTTAAACTTATTAAACGTTTCATTCCCAAAAGGAACAGGCATTGAAGGGCTTGTTTACGTAGTTTTAGATTGGCTAACGTCTAGCGGAATGGCCTATATCTTAGCCGTTGTTTTATTTACCGTTATGCTTAAACTCGTTTTATTGCCGCTGGATTTCGGCAACCGTTATTTCACTAAAAAGAACCAACTCTTTATGCAAAAAATCGCGCCCGAGGAAGCCGAACTTAGAAAAATCTTTGGGAACGACCCTGTTGCGTTTAACCGCGCGAAACAAGATTTATATAGAAGGAACGGCGGCGGACAAGCGGGCTTTTGCTTATTTATGCTCATTAACCTTGTTTTAACTTTGGTGGTTTTCCTCTCGGTTTTTAGCGGGCTCCGCGCAATCGGCAACTATAATACTTACGAGCAAACTAGGGAGATTTACGCGGTTTATAACGGCGATTATGCGAGCGACGAAGAAAAAAACGCAGCAATTATCGCAAAATACGACGAAACAACGGTTTCTTTCCTTTGGGTTAAAAACGTTTGGCAACCCGACACCGGCGCCTCGCCTGTCCTAACTTACAAACAATTCGAGGCTATCGAGAAAACATATCTCGAAGAAGGCGTTAGCGAAATTTCGGAAGAAGATTATAACGCGATGTTCGCGCCAATTCTCGAAACGAAAGGCGCGTCCGGTTGGAACGGCTATTTCCTTCTAGTGGCGCTTGCCGGCGCGGTGACTTTCGCGAGCATCGCAATCAATACTAAACTAAATAACGCAAAATCGAAAAATAAGGTCGTTGCCCAAGAGGAAGCCGGATATAGCATTCGGAAAGTCCGCGAAGCCGCAGACGCAAACGCTATGCCGCAAGTCAACCCAGCGATGGCGAACAACATGATGAAAGTTATAATGCCGATAATCATGATTTTCTTTACTATCTCCTCGACTTCAGCAATGAGCGTTTATATTATCGCGAACTCGGTTGTCGGAACGCTTTTGACGCTAGGTAGCGGTTTTATCGTTGACGCGATGCTCGCGAGAAGCGCGAAAAAGAAAGAAGAAACCGTCGGCGACGATACTCCAAAAATCAACCCACACGCAAAATATTTTAAAACAACCGCAACAAAGAAAAAATAAATTAAAGAGCCACTTTACACGAGTGGCTTTTTAGTTTATTATCTTATAATTAAAGTTAAAGGAGAATAAATACTATGGAAAAACAAGGGGTTGAAACCCAAGGCAAAACAATCGACGACGCGATAACGGAAGCGCTCGTTAAATTAAACGCAAGCTATGACGAGGTTGACGTCGAAATTTTAAGCGAAGGAGGCTTCCTTAAAAAGGCGCGCGTTTTAGTTACGCTTAAATCGAAAGAAAAGGATATCGACGGCGCGAAAAACCTCGAAATCTTCCCGAAAGTTAATACAACCCGGGGCATGTTCGAGCGCGAAACGCCACGCGATGAAGTTAAAAAAGCAGAAGAAGCCAAAGAAGAAATTAAAGAAGTCAAACCTCGCCAAAATAAAAACGAGAAAAAGACTTTCGAGAAAAAAGAATTCGATATCGAATATAGCGCGGCGGACGCGCCTGTTTCAAAGCCTAAAAAAGAAATCGTCCCAACCGAGTTTAATCCTGACGCGCCTAAGTTCGTTAAAACGCTCGAATTTACGGAAAAACTTTTCAATATGTTAACGGAAAACGTCCGCGTTTCATCGAGCGCAACCGACCGCGAGTTCATCATTAACGTTAAAGGCGACGATATCGGCAGGCTTATCGGCAAGAACGGCTTAACCATGCAAGCAATCCAAACCCTCGTTTCCCAAATCGCAATCAACAACGCAAACGGCGAAGGCAGGCGTGTCGTTCTCGATATCGACGGCTATAAAGAACAACGCGACGAGCGCGCAATCGCAAAAGCAAAATCAAAAGCGGAATACGTCCGCGACAGCGGCCGAACCTATAAGTTCGAGCCGATGAACCCACGCGAGCGCGCAATTATCCATACTGCCCTTCAAGACGAAAAAGGCGTTAAAACGTATAGCGTCGGAAAAGAGCCGAACCGTTGCCTCGTCATCGCCCCCGCGGACTAAACTAAACCCATATCGCCCTCAAAAAACCGCCGAAAAACTCAGCGGTTTTTAACTTATGTTGCTCCTGAGTTTAAAGCACGCAGCTTCCACAACCGCAAGGATTGCAAACTGGCTCTGGCGCAGGGCAAGGGCAGATTGGCTCAGGTTTTGGCGCAGGCGGAATAACAACATCATGGCATTCGCAAACGCGTTTGATAACAGGTTTTTCCTCGCAACCGCAACCGCAACCGCTTCCGGAATTGCTTCCGCAACCGTTTTTCGCAGCGCTAAGCCCAAGCAAGCCCAAAATAAGCAATGGGTTAAAACAAATCATTTCTTTCTCCTTTTTAAAAGCGCGCGGAACGGAACGCGTCGACTTTCGTTTCGACAGCGTGCTTTTACATCAGTTTATGCGGAAAATCCCCGCAAGTGAAAAAGGCGTTGCCCTATAATAGGATAGCGAAAGTTAACGCGGAAATTAACGCCGTTATCGCGCTATAAATGAAAACGATTTTTGGTTCGGTAAGACCCTTTTTTTCGAGATGATGATGAAACGGCGACATTAAAAAGATGCGCTTGCCGTGCGAAACCTTAAAATAAAGAACTTGCGCGATAACGCTAGCAGCCGATACGACAAACATAATTCCCAAAATTAAGATATAAAAAACTAAGCCCGAAAAGAGCGAAACAGCCGCGATAAGTCCGCCGATTGCGAGGCTGCCCGTATCGCCCATAAAAATGCTGGCTTTGTTTGTATTGAAAACTAAAAACCCTAAAATCGCGAACGCGAGAACCGCGCAAATTTTAATAAGCGTTTCCGCCTCGGCGACGTTCGGCAAAATTAAAATTAAACCCGAGAGCGCAAATAAATAAACAACGGAAACCGAGCCTGCAAGTCCGTCGAGCCCGTCGGTTAGGTTAACGGCGTTTGTCGTCGCGATAAGGGCTAAGAGCGAGAGCGGAAAAATCCAAGCGCCGAGGTCGAAAGTTCCCGAAACGAACGGGATAAAAACAGTCCCCGACGGGTTCGCGCGCAAATAAAACCAAGAAACTAAAAGCGCGATGCCGACTTGCCCGATGATTTTTTGATAGGCGCGAAGCCCGAGGTTATTATGCCCCTTTATTTTTAGGTAGTCGTCTAAAAATCCGAGTAGCCCATACGCGAACGTCGTCGCAACCGCAACAATCCCGAGCGGCGTTTCCGCGCTTAAAAAAAACGGCGATAAAGCGAAAAGCGGCAACAAAAAAATCAGCCCGCCTATCGTTGGTGTTCCGCCCTTTTTCTCGTGTTGGTCAACGTATTTGAGTATGTTCTGCCCTGTTTTTAGGCGAACTAAAAGTTTTATTAAAAGCGGCGCGATTAAAACCGCTAACGCAAACGCGATAAGTCCAAAAATGAGTGCCGCCTTCATTATCAATAAGTATTTGCGTTATAAGCGAAATTATGATAGAAGGAACTAATGGGATTAAACGATTTTATAACCTTAACCGCGAGCGAGCCGAAAGCGAAAAAGCCCGCCGCGAAAAAACCTAAACGCGAAAAAAAGCCGAGCTTTTTTACGAATATTAAGAGCCTTTTTAAGAAAAAAGCCGCGCGCGACGATTTTGACGACGAAACCGACTTTGACGAGGGCAACGTTCTCTTCGGCAGCAGCCTATTATATACCGACAACCCAACCGATTATAACGGGCAATTCTCGAACGTTCTCGGCGGGCAAACGCTCGCGAACCGCGCCGTCCTCGTTAAAAAACTCCAAAACGGGCAAGACATGAAGGAAACCGTCGATAATTTGCGCCAAGGCGACCCTTGCGTTGTCTTTCTCGACGGCGTCGAAACCGCGCTCGCGCAAAGATATGTCGATTTTTTAAGCGGCGTTATTGTTGCGCTGAACGGAACAATTAAACAACTCGACGAGGAAAAGTATCTCCTAACCCCAAACGGCCTCGGGATTAAATAAAAATACCCACTAAAAAACGGCCGCTGGGGTCGTTTTTGTTTGGGTTTATCGTTCTACGCCTTGGTCAGCTTGCGCTTCTTGTTTTTGTTTATTAGCTCTCTCGAGCAGTTCGCCAACCCCTTTTCTTAAAAGTATCGGATCGAGTTCGGCGCCGTCGCTAATCCTAGACCTATCAGTAATAACAGCTCTACTAGCGATTTCAGCGAGATCGTTTGAATGACTTTCAACAAGTTGCTCGACTTGGTTTCTTTCGAAACCACATTTCTCCACAAGAGTTTGGACAGTCCACGTCGCGAGACCTAAATCTGTATAAAAAGCAGATTTAGGGTTGCTAGCGTCCCGTATTTTTTTAGCAAGCGCCACGTTTTCAGCACCATATTCTTCTGCTAATTCCTCTTGATATTCGGAAAGGAACTCTCTAGCTCTATCAGCACCTTTTCTAATTTTATCCCAACCATTTTTCATACTTTCTTTAACGCTCATTTCTAAATTTTCCTTTTAAAAATTCCCTCTATAAAAATAGGGTTTATTAAAAAAAACGCACACCTAGTTTAGGTGTCAAGCGTTTTCGCGAAATTTCCTTATTTTTCTTTATTATTCGAGCGGCGTTGCTTAAATTATTCGCTGGCGATAAACTCGGCGATTTTTTTTGTGCCGTCGAGGTTTATGTTTTTAAACTTTGATTTTTGTAGGGCTAAAATTGCGGCGGCGAAACTCTCCGCGGTTAAATCTTTTTCGCGTAAAACCGCGCCGAGATTATTCGAGATAACGAACTCGCAATTTAAAACTTGGTCGCCGCGGGATTGTTTTTCGAGCGGAATAAAAAGCGCGCGTTTTTTAAGAGATAGAATTTCGCAAACCGCGTTCGAGCCTGCCCGCGAAACAACAAAATCCGCCCAAGCATAAAGATCCGCGATATCGCCCGAAAACTCCTCGGCGATATAACCCGAGATGCCCTTATCCGCGTCGGTTAACTTGCCCGTGCCCGCGATATGATAAATATTAAAATTCTTTAAAAGTTCGGCGCGAGATTCGCGCAAAACCGCGTTTATATTCCCTGAACCTAAGCTTCCGCCGACGACTAAAAGATTCTTTTTTTTCGGGTCAAAGTTATTTTGATATACGCGTTTTGCGTCGCCCTTATAAAGTTCTTGCCTAATCGGCGAACCTAAACAAAATTGATTCTTATATTTTTTCTCGATTGGAAACGTCGTTAAGATAGCGTCAACTTTTTTCGCGACTAACTTATTCGCAATCCCGAACGACGCGTCGCTTTCGTGCGCGATAATTTTTATGTTGTTCTTCTTTTTTAGGGCTAACCCAGCGAGGACAACCGGCAAAGAAACGAACCCGCCTTTCGAGAAAATATGCGAAACGTTCTCGCGCAAAATTATCTCTTTCGCTTCCTTTATCCCCTTATAAAGCGCGAACGGAATTTTTAAATTGTCGAGCGAAAACGACCGCTTAAACTTCGCAGTTTTAACGCCAAAATATTCTATCCCGCCGAACTTTTCTACTAAATCTTTCTCGAGCCCCTCTTCGCGTCCGAGATAAATAATTCGCTCAAAATCGGCGAACAAAAATTCGGCAATAGCCAAATTTGGCATAATATGGCCCGCTGTGCCGCCTCCGGTCAAAATCAAGGTTTTACCCATACCAATATAGTATGCAACTTACGCTTCTATTATATATGTTTTCGACGCAATTAGAGCGACGTTTTTTATAACTCCGTTTTCGAGATTTTGGGTTTTGTCTTTAACTTTTTTTACGAAATTTGGTAAATAAATATCAATTTTTTGCGAGGCTTTCGGCGTAATTTTAACGTAAAGTTTGCCCTTATTTGCGTCCCAATTCGCCGTAACTAACGCACCGATTGTTGTCGCAACGTTCGAAATCTCGCCGACTTCAAGCCCCGAAATACCGAGCGGCAAAATCTTTAACTTCCCTTTCGCGCTTTGGATTATGCTATCCGCGATTAAGTTCGAGAGCCCGATATTCGCGATAAAATCGGGGCTCGGTTCGCTCTTTTTTATAAGCCCGTTACCGACGAAATCGCCGGCTAAACAAACGCCCGTATCCGTCATTGCGAAGGAAGCTATGCGCGCGATAAGTTCCTGCGTTTTTTCCGCGTCGCCGGCGTGCGCGAGTTGTTCGGCGGCGATTAGGATATCTTGTGTTTCTTGGAAAGCCCCCGCGGTTAAAATCCGCTTTGAAACAGCAACCGCACTCGCGTTTTCGAGCGCCTCATCACCGATAAAATTCTTTATTGGAAAAAGTCCATACCCTAAGCAAAAACCTTGCGTTTTTTCGTTCGTAATAAACGGCGTTCGAATATATTCTTTAAGCGCGCCGTCGCCCGCGACCTCAAACTCAGGAAAACGCGAAAGCATATCGCGCCAAACAGCCTCGCCCGAAACGTTTATAACTTGGCTGGCCTCTATAAGGTTATTAAGTAGCTCCTTAATCGCGATAAAATCGATTGCCGAGTTGCTCGCGAAATGGAAGTCCGCCCGAACTTTTCCGCCGATTGCGTTCCCGATAACCGAATCGCCCGAAACGCTAGGAACAGTTTGGTAATAACCGTCGCCGCCTAATTTTAAAAGGTCGCTATAAAACGCGAAAACATCCTTCATAAACGGAAAGATGCGCGATTTTAAAATTTTCGCATCGCCCGAAATTTTATAATAATTATAAAATAAGTTTACTACAATCGCGCCAACAGCGACAAAATGAATGGTCTTGCTGTCCGTTCGCCCGATGAGAACGCTGCCGGATTGGAACTCGTCGGTCACGAAATATCCGCTCGCCGAATAAACCCTAAGCGCATTCTTTTTAAGGTCGCCGCTATATTTTTCGTATTCGTCAAGAAGTTTTAATATATAATCCTCGTTTAGGCTCGCCATAACCGAGCCGTAAATCAGCGGCATATTTTTCGAAAGTTTTAAGTTTCCGTTCTCGGCGTTTGGGTTCGATTGCCAAATCCCCGCCGGCGTTAAAAGCCCCTCGCCTCCGCAAACCGCAAGATATTTCCCGAAATTAAATAAGCGGTTTAAAAGGTTCGCCGAGGTTTCGCCGCTAAGCGCGGTTTTTAGAACGGATTGCATATCGTCCTCGTCGTCATTAGCTTTTAAATTAAGCGAAACTTTATCGTAAAGTTTTTTATGCGCAGTCGCCGCCGTTAGCGCAAACTTCGAATATCCGCCCTTTAAGTTAAGAAACTCTTCCCTAATAGTTCTAAACGCAACGTCGCGCGCCTCGCCGATAAAAGGTTTCGCGAGGATTAAAACGCTATCCGCGCCCTTAACGTAAATTTCGTCCGCCGTCGTCGTTGCGTTTCCGCCGACGGTTTGGACTTTAACAACAACGCCAAAGTCCCCACTTACACCCTTGCTCGCGAAATAAATAAACCCGCCCTCGTATTTAACCGTTGTCCCTAACGTTGCGGTCGCAAAATGACTAAACGAAAGGCTTAAATTAACTTTTTGTGCGCCGACGGCGGTTTTTGTGGCATTTTTAACCTCAAAAGCCATAATATCGCTGCTTCGGCTTAAAATAAGGCTACGTTCCCATTCCATATCGCCCGCAACAAAACTCGTTTTAAGTTCGCTCGTCGCCATATTCGTTATGCGCCTATAATCGCGAACCGCACCCGAAACCTCGAAATTTAATTTAAGTTCGCAAAGCGGTAAAAGCGTATCGGGCTTAGGATTACAATTCTTTTTTTGAAACTCTTTTTCGAGTAATGTTCCGGCTTCAAGGATTTTATTATCCGCATAAAGTTTTCGGACTTCTTTAAGTTTGTCGCTAACGTCTTGAAGAACTCCCGTGTGTCCGCCGTGGCGCAAATCGATATGGTTTAAGATTATGCCGTCCTCAGCGATTCCGCCCCTAATCATCGCGCCGATTTTCCCGTTGCCGGTAAGGCTCGCCTCGTTCCAAAGGCTCCCCGAAAACGACGCCGGCTTATACGCAACGATATTATCGCAACTAAACTTTTTCATAACGCTACCATTATATCAAACAATCCCCAAATTTTCAATACAAATCCCAAAATTGCGGTTTTAAATCGGTTTTAAGTTTGACAAATTATTTATTTTTGCATTAAGGTTAACTAATGTCGAAAATATTAGAATATCTCGTCTCGCCGACGGTCTACCGCCCTAAAATCATAAACGTAATGACGAAACTCGGCGCGCCCCTAACCCAACTCGGCTATATGTATTTAAACTATGCGGTTGTGTCTGTAATTAAAATGCGCGAAAAAACGATACAACCTAAAATAATCCAACTTAAAAACTTAATCGCCGACATCGCGAACGAGTTTGGTTCAACCGAGCGCTGCGTCGAATGTGCGCTGCGTTATTATGTTAATATTTGGTGGAAAAACGGAAAGCTAAACGAACATTTCGAAAAAAAACCAACAACAAAACGCCTCATTATAAAACTCTTCGAACTTTCGATTTTGGAAAAGGTTGTGGCGACTCAATAAACCGTGCATCTCGAACAGATTCCGCGCCCGTCTTTATTATGCTGATATGTTGTTTATCGTAATATCGCCGGTAGCAGTGCCTTTTGTAATCGTTGGCGCGCCGTTCTTTTGGTAAACTCGAACGATTAACCCATTGCCTTTCGCGCTTTGAAACATTGTTGTCGACCCACGCGT
>JAISHI010000024.1 GCA_031262595.1 Christensenellaceae bacterium
GCTTTTTAAGTTTTCGTAATATATACTGCGTTCATAATGCTTGATTCAATTAAAGGTATAAAAGATTTGTTGCCAAAAGTTGGCGATATGCGCGCGAAGGTTTCCGCGCTTTTTGGCGAATATCAAATAAAAGTCAAAGAGGCTAACCAAAAGGTTATTTTAGCCGAACAAAAACGCGCCGAGGAAGCGGAACGCGTTGTTAAACAAGAGAAATTTAAGGATTTAATCGAGCAAAGGGCGCAAGAAAAAGCTAGGGCCGAAGAAAAGTTTAGTAGTAAGGAAAAGGCTCGCGAACAAGCAGAAAAGCCCGCGCAACAAACCGAAGCGAGAACTCCCGCGCCAGCTGCGCCAACTAGCGAGAGGTCTTATACGCAAACTCCTTATAATAGAACGCCTAATAATGGAAACTTCGCCCCTCGCCCACAAAACCCCAACTATCAAGGCAATCGCCCGGCATATCAAGGCGGCTACCAAGGCAACCGTCCGCAAAATCCAAACGGTTATCAAGGAAACCGTCCGTTTAATGGGGGCGGCTATCAAGGCAATCGTCCGCAAAACCCGAACGGCGTTCGTGGCGTTTTCGTTCCGCGCGCAGGTCAAGGCACAGCGCAACAACAGCAACAACAATTCGGCCCTCGCCAGTTCGGCGGCGGCTATGGGGGTCCTCGTCCAGCGGGCGCAGGATATCAAGGCGCTCGTCCGTTTAACGGCGGCGGCTTCCAAAATCGCCCGCAAACCGGCGGAACGGGTTTCGGGCTTCCCCGCCCAACCGAACGGCTCGCGGTTAAAACAAACACTTTCGACACAAACAAACGCAAAAAATCCGGCGGCGGAAATTACGAAGAAAACCGACGCGGTTATAGCATGCGCGACCTTATGCGCAAAGGCATGATTGAGGAGCAAGAAATCGAAGGCCGAAACTCAACCCGTCTTTACCGCAACAAAAAAGCCCGCGAAAATAGCAAAACAGAAATTCAACCGAAATCAACGATAATCGCAATAACGACCCACAACCTAACCGTTAAAGAACTCAGCGAAAAAATCGGCGAATCCGCGGCGAAAATCATAAAACAACTCATGGTTCTCGGCAATATGTCGAACATAAATAGTTTTATCGACTTCGAAACGGCGGAACTCGTCGCTGCGGAGTTCGGATATACACTCGAACTTAAAGCCGATAAAACTTTTGAAGAACGCATAAGCGATAAAAAATCGAAAGCGATAGGCGGCGATAGCGAAAACGCAAAACCGCGCCCACCAATCGTCACTGTTTTGGGGCACGTCGACCACGGCAAAACCAGCCTCCTCGACACAATCCGCAACACGAAAGTCGTTTCCGGCGAGGCAGGCGGAATTACCCAACATATCGGCGCATACCAAGTTGAGGTTCGTAAGCGCAAAATAACCTTTATCGATACTCCGGGGCACGCAGCGTTCGACAAAATGCGCGAACGCGGCGCGAAGTTAACGGATATCGCGATTTTGATTGTTGCCGGCGACGACGGAATTATGCCTCAAACAATCGAGGCTATAAACCACATTCAAAAGCAACATCTTCCTATGATTGTCGCGGTTAATAAATGCGATAAACCCGAGTTCGACATCGACCGCGTTAAAAATCAACTCACCGAATATAACGTTGTCCCAGAAGATTGGGGCGGCGACGCGATTATCGTTCCTATTTCCGCGACGGAGAATATCGGCATAGATAAACTTCTAGATATGGTTCTGCTCGTTGCGGACATGAATGACTATAAAGCCGACTACGACGCCGATGCGTTTGGCGTTGTCCTCGAAGCGCGCCTCGATAAGGCGAAAGGGCCTGTTGCGACAATTCTCGTTAAAAACGGAACGCTTAAAGTCGGCGATACTGCCCTATCCGGCCTCACTTACGGAAAAGTCCGCGCGATGTTCGACAGCGCAGGCAAAGCGGTTCGAGTTGCAACGCCGGCAATGCCTGTCCAAATCGTAGGCTACGCCGAAGTTCCAACCGCGGGCGACGACGTTTATGTTGTCGACGAAAAACTCTCGAAACAAGTTATCGACGAGCGCAAAACAAAAGCGAAATCCAGCGCAACGGTTGGCGCGAAGATCCTCGATGCCGACGCGGCGCTCTCAAAAATGACCCAATCCGACAAAAAACCGCTTAATATAATCCTAAAAACCGACGTTGCGGGTTCGGTTGAAGCCATAAAACAAAGCCTCGCGAATATAACAAGCGACGAAGTTTCGGTTAACGTTATCTCGGCTGGCGTCGGGAATATAACGGATAGCGACGTCGACTTGGCGTCTGTTTCGGGCGCGCTCCTTATCGCGTTCAATACAAAAACAACCCCGACCGCGAAAACCTACGCCGAAAAACTTAAAGTTAAGGTTTATAACTATTCGATTATCTATCAAATTTTCGATTTTATAACCGAGCAAATGGTTCGCCTCTTCACGCCGAAATGGCAGGTTAAATATTTCGGTAAAGCCGAAGTTCGCGCGCTATTTAAGTCCTCTGCGCTCGGGCAAATCGCGGGCTGCATGGTCGTTGACGGAAAAATTTACCGCGGCGAAACGGCAACAATCTATCGCGACGGCGTTTCGCTCGGCGAATATACCCTATCGAGCCTCAAAATCGGTAAGGATGATGCGAAGAGCGTTGATAAAGGTTATGAATGCGGTATAAAAATCGACGGCGCGCCGGAGTTTAAGGTCGGCGACGTTGTTGAAGTTAATGGAAAAGAACAACTACCGATAATTTGGAACGGCAAAAAATACGAATTTTAGTCGAAAGTTCTTCGGGCGCGCCCGAACGCCTAAAACCTAAATCGCGAGTTCAACCGCCGAAACAATAAACAAAACTTAAAAAATTGGGGAAATTATGGAAATAAATAAAAACTCAAATATGCGAAAAGCGCGGCTCGAGAGCGACATCTATAAAGTCCTCTCCTCAGCCCTAGTCTCCGTCATTAAAAATAAAGACATCGTCGGCGTCGATATAACTAGCGTCGAGTTAGCGCCGAGCCTTTTATCTGCGCGCGTTTTCGTCGAAATCTCGGCGCCGGATAAGGATAAAGTCCTCGAAGCCCTTAAAAAATCGAAGGGTGCGCTTAAAAAAGAAATCGCCGACAACATAAAAATGCGCGTCATCCCCGACCTAACCTTTATCCTCGATAAAGGCGGCGACAACGCCCGAAAAGTCGACGAACTGCTCGCGAAGATTAAAACAACTGGAACTGTTGATTAAGTCGGTAAATGGATTTCGAGGTTATTTTCGAGGACAAAATCGAGGTTTTTGAGGGAGTATTAGCGAGCTAAACGACCGATAAAACAGAGGTTTTGAACCGAAAAGAGCCCGAAATGCATTTAGCGCTTTAGCGCGTCCGACTTATTCAACAGTTCCAGCTAAAAAGCGATTAGAAATAACCGCTTTTTATATAAATAATAGTTTTTAATATGTTCTTGAAAAGTTTTTTGGATAATAATTAAAGCCAAAACGAGCGTTCAACTTTTTCCCTTTAATAGTAATGCCCGCGCCGCCGACAGGTTTTGCCCCGTTTCTGTTCGCAACAAAACCGACATTAGCATCGAAAGCGATGTTCTTTGCATCGAAATTAGCACCCAATCTTGCTTCATGATTTATGGCGAATTCATCTGAAATCTTATGTAGTGTGCCCCGAAGATCCACACCACTGCCTCCATCAAATACTTTATATTCGCCCGTTACTCCTAGCGGAGAGTTAGGTATTTTATATCCAGCATTTAACGAACCTGCAATACGGTTCTCATTAGGTTCGCCTATTCTGTGGTATGCCTCAACGCCTGCGCCGATATCCAAACCCGAGCCGGCGATATTCCCGAAATTAATCGACGCGCCCGGTTTTAGCCATTTCGAATTGTTAGTATAATAAAAGAAATTTAATAATCCATTATTGAGTTCCGTCTCGCCACCAGCTACGCCAACGTGCGCTTTCGCTGTAATATTAGCGAAATTAGACGGGATATTCGCTTGCCCCATAAAATCTAAATAATATATAGAAGATTTGCCCTCGTCTGTCGCTAACTCATAACCTCCGCTAATGCCCCCGGACAACTTTTCGTTGCCGAAAGCGAGCGCCGCATTAACGCCGCCGAGCGAAACCTTAGCGTCAGTAGCGCGGGCGCCGTATCCGCCGATCGAGCCAGATACGAAATTTCCGTTTTCTAGGTTGCGGTTAAAGTTTAGGCTTGCGTTTGCGGACACCGACGCGTCGCCGTCCATCGTTTTGCCAGTATTAACGCCAGTCGTAACGCCCCATGTGGTTTTTGAAACTTCTTGGCCCGACGCTAAAAGCGCGCTCGCCGCGAAGAGTCCGGTTAACAACATTTTTTTACTTGTATTCATTTTTTTATCCCCCTTATATTTAATATAAAAATTCTATCATGCCCCCCCCTAAATGTCAATACTTATTATAAAAAAGTTTATATAAATTTTCCAAAAATCTAAATAAGGCTTGTTTAATTGGGCGAAATTTGTTATATTAGAAAATCATGAAGAACAAAACTATCCCGATTACGGACAAAACGAATTTTAAAAATTTACTAAAAAACCTTAAAGAGGCGGAAACAATCGCGATAACTGGGCATATCCGCCCCGACGGCGATTGTATCGGCTCTTGCCTCGCGCTCGCCGAAGTCCTTCGAAGTTGGGACAAAACCACCCACGTTTTCATCGACGGCGATATCCCCGAGAACCTAAGTTATCTTAGGGGTCTCAAAACAATCAACGCCGACGCGATGCTCGAAAAATACGACCTTTTAGTTATCCTCGATTTAAGCCAAGACGTGCGCCTCGGTTCTAACGTCGAACTTAGGTCGCACGCGAAAAAAATAATTTGCATTGACCATCATCTAAATCCCCAAATAAAATCCAACATCCTAATCTCGAACCCTGCGCGCGCCTCGACCGGCGAGATACTTTTCGAGTTTTTCCTAAAAGAAAATATTCCCTTCGATAAGGACATCGCCGCCGCGCTCTATACCGCAATCGCCAGCGACACGGGCTGCTTCCTTTTCTCGAACACAACCCCGTTCACCCACCGTGCCGTTGCGCGCATAATGGAAGAAGACCTCGACATCGAGCATATTAACTTCCAAAACTTCCGTTCCTACGACCCAAAATCCATCCCCTCGGCGCATTACGTCCTAAAACACATCCGCTTCCTAAATAAGGGGCGCGTTTCGCTTATTGTTCTGCCTTATAAAGTCCTTTCGAAATATCATATGTCGCATGACGACCGCCATAAATACGCGAAATACGGCACCGACGCAAACGGCGTTCTCGTTTCGATTTTCATGACGGAACAAGAGCCAAACTCCTTTAACGTAAGCCTTCGAAGCACTGGGAATTACAGCGTCGCCTCTGTTGCCGAAGCTCTCGGCGGCGGCGGGCACAAAAACGCTGCGGGCGTTACGTTAACCGGCGACGCAAAAACTGTCGAAACGCAGGTTCTTACCGAAATCGCGAAAATCCTACCGCAATAGTTCGTCATTTACCACTTAAATTATAAAAAGGAGCAACCCCTATGAACCCATTTAGCCTATCTTCATTCTATACTGAGGCATACTATAATGATATTCGTTTGGGGCCTGCTACTTCTTTCGCCTATGCTTTTGAAGGTAAAAAGTTTTTAATCACCAATCTTCATGTGGTCTCCGGAAAAAATACAAACACTGGGAAATGTTTAGATAAAACTGCATCTATCCCTAATAAACTTATTATCCATTATTATAATCAAAAAGGCGACAAAAAAAATTATATAATAAATTATAATGAGCTTAATCTATCGGATGAGTGGTTGTTCACAGATAAAATTGATATAGCAATAAAAGAAATGCCCGCAGATTTTGATGCAGTAGCTATAAATACTTTGGAGTTTGAACTTGAAGAGAATGAAACACTGCAACTAGATATTAAAGACACACTCATTGTGTTGGGATACCCTAATGGACTACCAAACAACTTTTTACCTATCTTTAAAACAGCCTCAATAGCAAGCGAACCTGTTGTATTTGGTAAGAAACTTGATACTTTTTATATTGATGCTGCCACCAGAAAAGGCATGTCCGGCTCGCCAGTTTTATATAGTAGCAACATACTGAAAACAAACAAAAACAATGCGTTTCTTCCATGTGTTGTTAATAGTCTTGTAGGAATATATTCTGGGCGTGACGGTTTGTGGGAAAATGAAGCAGACGCCCAATTAGGAATTGTTTGGTCTACTGATCTGGTAATTAAACTACTTAAAGAAAATATAACCCGATAACCATTTAAATCGCGCAAATTTTAAGGTTGACTAATCTTTTATTTGTGGTAATATTATCTTGCGCCTAGGTAGCTCAGTCGGTAGAGCAAGGGACTGAAAATCCCTGTGTCGGTGGTTCGATTCCGCCCCTAGGCACCAACCCACAGCGAAATTTTGGAGAAGTACCCAAGTGGTTAAGGGGCTCCCCTGCTAAGGGAGTAGGTGGGTAAAACTGCGCCAGGGTTCGAATCCCTGCTTCTCCGCCAAAAAATTGCCGAAAGGCAATTTTTTAACTTTTTCACTCTTCACTTATTCACTTTTTCACTAAATTCTTAATATAATACTCCAAAATCAAGCCTTCAAAATCTCGACGATATCCGCTTTCGTTAGTTTATAAAAACTCCCGAGCGTTTTTCCGCCGAAGAGCGCAGCCTCCGCCATTTCTTCGATTTCGGCGTCGGTTGGGTGCAAATCGAGGTTATCTAGCGCGGTCGGCATTCCAATCTCTTTATAAAAATCCGCTAAACTTTTAAGAGTTATAACGTTTTTCTCGAAACGCGCAAGAACATCTTGAATTTGCGCGTCGCCATGCGCTTTTAAGAACCTAAGCCAGCCCGTATAGACAATCGCAAGCCCCGAGCCGTGGGTTATATCGTATTTCGCGGATAACTCGTGCTCGATTTCATGCGACGCCCAATCTTGTTCGCGCCCGAGCCCTAAAATATCGTTATGCGCAAGCCAACCCGAAAGCACAATCTCGGCGAGAGCCTCCATGTCCTCGCGGTTCGCCATGGCTTTACGCCCCTCCGCGATAATCGTTCGCATCGCGGCTTCCGACATCGCGGTAATTAACTCGTCGTTTTGCGTTCGCGTAAAATAACGCTCAAAAATATGCCCAAGCATATCAACAATCCCGCTCGCAAGATGAAAATCCGGAACGGTTTTGCTATTTTCGGGGTTTAAAATCGAAAATTTGCATTTAAGTAGGTCGGAGCCATACCCTAACTTCCGCCCCGTTTCCTCGTTCGTTATAACGGTCGATGGACTGCCCTCGCTTCCAGCGGCAGGAATCGTCAAAACACACCCGACCGGCAACGCCCGCTCGATTTCGTTGCCGTTCATATAACAATGCTCCCAAACGTCGTCTAAATAAAAGCCCGCGGCAATCGCTTTCGCGGTATCTATCGCGCTGCCGCCGCCAACCGCCAAAACAAAGTCGCAATTTTTAGCCCGCGCGATTTCGATGCCCTCTTTAACGAGCGATAATCTTGGGTTCGGGACAACGCCGCCGAGGCAAGTATATTTAATCTTGCTCTCGTCTAAAAAGCCCGTTATTTTCGCGAGTAAGCCCGTTTTAACCGCGCTATTTCCGTGAATTATTAAAACATTCGACCCGTTATATTTTTTTAGTAGTTCCGGGATTTGTTCTTCTGTATCGACGCCGAAAACCAACTCGGTCGGCGCTGCAAAACTAAAATTTTCCATAAAATAATTTTAGTATATAGATACCTATATACGCAAGTTAAAATAAAACGTCGCGCGGATAACAAACTCATATCAATTTTTAAATAAAAATTAGGGTTGTCAAAAGCAAAAAAACGGGTTATACTACCCCCATTATGGCACTTCATACAAACAACTTGTATGGCAAAATAACCATCACAAAACGCACAATCCGAACAATCGCGGCGAAATCGGCGTTTGATTGCTATGGAGTTTGGGCGCTTGGTAAGAACATAACCGAGCGCAACATCAACCAAGAATGGAAGCTAAGGCAAGGCGTTCGGGTTTGGAGCCAAAACAACAAAATTGGCATTTTCATTAACGTTATATTGAGTTATGGGGTTTCCCATGAGGCTGTTATTGAGAGCCTTAGGAGCGCCATAAAATATAATGTTGAGAACTTCGCGGGGATGCAAGTTTCGTTTATAAATATCTATATCTCGAGCGTAAATAAATAAAAATCGAAAAAATCGAAAAAAATTCGCAAAAAATAAAACAAAAAGAGGACGGATTTCTTAAATGAGCAAAGAACAAGCTAAACAACCACAAAAAAAAGAAGAACGCCAAGAAGAGTGCATAAAAGTTTTGAATCATAGCCTTATTAAGAAGCTTTTTATTGGCGGTTATAACCTACTCGACACGAACAAAGCCTATGTCGACAGCCTAAACGTTTTCCCTGTTCCCGACGGTGATACTGGGCTTAACATGAGCCTGACTATGAAGAGCGTTATTAAGGAAATGGAGGCGCTCTCCTCAACCGATACAATCGAACTTCTTTCCGCAATCGCAAAAGGTGCGCTTAAAGGCGCGCGCGGGAACTCGGGCGTTATAACCAGCCAAATTATTAAGGGGCTTACGAACGAACTCATTTCGCATTTAAGTAAGGCTGGCCCAGGTAAGTCCGAGCCTAAAATAACGACAAAAATCTTCGCGAACGCGCTTTGCGAAGGCAGCAAGATGGCGTATAAGGCCGTTTCGATTCCAAAAGAAGGAACAATCTTAACCGTAATCCGCGAAATCGGCGACGCAGCGCAAATTATCGCGCGCAAAACCGTTTGTTTCGACGCGTTTTTAGAGCAAATCATCGACGCTGGCGAACAATCGCTCGCGAAAACGCCGGATCTTTTACCTGTTCTTAAAAAAGCGGGCGTTGTCGACGCTGGCGGGCGCGGTCTCATTATAATTTTGCGCGGTTTCCTAGGAGCTATCAATGGGCAAGTTGAACTCGACCTCAACTTCGATTCCGACAGCGCGGTTGTCCTCGATACCCAAGACGAGGTTGCGAAATTTGAGGATATAAGCGAGATTGAGTTCGCTTATTGCACCGAATTTTTCGTTATTAACATAAAAAAGACGACAACCATGGCGAAAATCGACCAATTCCGCGAAACGCTCATGAAACTCGGCGACAGCGTTATTTGCGTCGGCGACCTCTCCTTTATAAAAGTCCATGTCCACACGAACACCCCCGGGCTAGTCCTAACCGAGGCGCTTAAACTCGGCGAACTTCATAACCTTAAAATCGAAAATATGCTCGAACAAAACCGCGAACTTAGAAAAGCGCGTAATATCGAGGATAAGCCGCTCGGAATCGTTGCAGTTTGCGCGGGCGAAGGCATCGCGAACGTTTTCCGCGAACTCGGCGTCGACTATATAATTAAAGGCGGGCAAACACTGAACCCAAGCGCGGAGGATATCGCGAAAGCCGTTGATAAAGTCCACGCGAAAACTGTTTTCGTCTTCCCGAATAATAAAAATATCGTACTCGCTGCTATGAATGCCCAAAGCCTAACAAACGTCCAAATCGTTGTTATTCCGACCCACAGCATAAACGAAGGCATAACGGCTTGCATAAACTTTAATCCCGACGGAACGGTTGAAGAAAACACGCAAACTTTCATCGACGCAAAAGCAAACGTTCAAAGCGCGAGCGTGACTTATGCCGTTCGCGATACAAACCTCGACGGACTCGAAATTAAAAAAGACGATATAATCGGGCTTGATAGTAAGAGTATCCGCGTTAAGGGTCGAACCGCGAACGAAGTTGCGCATAAACTTATCGAGAAACTCATAACGAAAGATACTATAAACGTAACCCTCTTCTACGGCGAAGGCGTTTCCGAAAAAGACGCGGAAAACCTCTCGGAAAAGCTCGGGGCGAAATATCCGAATTGCGAGTTCCAAGTAATAAACGGCGGCCAACCAATTTATAGTTATCTAATCTCGCTGGAATGATTTTGCCACGCTCGAATAATCTTTATGAACTTAAAATAAAATTAAAATAAGAAGCGCCAACTCGGCGTTTTTTATAGCTTAAACACAACATATTGTATTATGCCTGACATAAATGCACCTACATATAAGTTTAACGCGGAGAACAAAAACCGCTTGAAAGCCGCGCGCGGTTATGCTAATCTAATGCTAGAACGATAACGCCTAAACAATTTCGAGCGTTATTGCCCTATTGGAAAGGTGGTCGAGTGGTCTAAGGCACCGGTCTTGAAAACCGACGAGGCGCAAGTCTCCGTGAGTTCGAATCTCACCCTTTCCGCCAAAAATTACCCACCCGATTTTATTTTGTGGTTGTAATTTTTCTTTTTATCATATATAATAATTATCGCTACAAACTATGGCACGGTTGCTAAGTGGTAAAGCAGAGGTCTGCAAAACCTCCATACGGCGGTCCGATTCCGCCCCGTGCCTCCAAATTTAAAAATTTCGCTACCATATACAGTTAAATCCATGATATACTAAGATATGACTCATAAATATCAACATCTGTATTCTCGCGTCCCTTCGGACGACTTAGAAATTGACCCACAAGAACTGCTTTTAGCAAAAAGAAAACCCACCCGCGAGCAAAAAGAAAAATTAGGCATAGAGGGTTTCAAAGATCTGCCCTATGAGCTTTGCGTTGCGATGAAATATAAAAACGCCTATCGCTATTATAAGTTCATTAAGGACAACTCGATCCATACCTCGCGAGACATCTACTTTTGCCCTAACCCCAAAAACGATATTCGCTATATGGCGGAGGTGCTTTCTTTTCTCAATGAATTTATTGAAGGAGCTGAAGGAAAGAAAACAACGATTGCTGCGGCACAAGAATTAAATAACTCAATAATAGAAAATCAAGAAATGATAAGAAAAACAACCCTCGCCGAAACCATCGCCAACGAACGAATCTTCCGGGCTTCCATGCGCGAAAGCCAAAATCTTAAATGACAAGCGCGGGGATTTGCGGTAATATTTTTTATGATGAGAATTTGGGATGAAAACGCGGGCAAGGCGCAACTAAAATTAAGCGGAAGCGAGCACAACCATCTCGCGTTTGTTTTGCGAGCGAAAGTCGGCGACGGCGTTATTGCGCTTAGGGGCGATGAGTTCGATTACTTCTATATAATAGAAAGTATTTCAAAAAAAGAGAGCGTTTTAACACTAATAGATAAACGCAAAAACGAATGCAACCCCGCCCGCGAGCTTTCCGTTTATCTCGCCGTAATCACGAACGATAATCTCGCGCTCGCCTGCCAAAAACTTAATGAAATCGGCGCAACAAGGCTCGTTTTGTTCTCTTCCGCTTATTCGCAAAAACAGAAAATCAACCTCTCCCGCCTCGCGGAAATCGCGCGCCAAAGTTGCAAGCAATGCGGCCGCAGCCTTCCCCTTCGCATTTCATTTTTGGGCGATATAAAAAACCTAAACCCCGAAATAAAAAACAAAAAAATCGCGTTCCTAGATAATTACGCGAAAAAATCCGCGAAACCTAATTTCTCAAAATTCGACGGCATAATCGTCGGGCCAGAGGGCGGCTTTACGGAAGCCGAGCGCGAATTTATCGCCTCGTTCACTACGCCGATTTCGTTTGGCGACCGAATCCTTCGCGCCGAAACTGCGGCTATCGTCGGCACTGGCGCTTGCCTGCTGGGTTAAACACAACATCTTGTATATTGCCTGACATAAAAGCCACTACATCTAGTTTCGCAAACTTCCCTTACCTGAGACAATTTTAAATTAAAATTTTCGCCTAAAAATTTTGCGAATTTTGGCAAACTTTCTCTTGACAAACCGCGAAAACCATCTATAATAAAACCCACGACAATCAATTTAATAAAGAGTTTGCGGGCACAACCACACGCCCGCGTTAAAAGGTTATTTCAAAATGGAAACAAAAACTACAAAAAAGACGCCAGCCGCTCCGAAAAAAGAAGTCGAAAAAGAAGTTAAGAACGACGTTAAAAAAGAAAATAAAACGAACCTCGCGAAGTCCTATATGGCGACGCCCGAGAACGTTAAGCGCGAATGGCTTTTAGTCGACGCAGAAGGGCAACCCGTTGGGCGCGTTGCGGCGCGAGTTGCGCTTATTTTGCGCGGCAAACACAAGCCAACCTATACCCCACACACCGACGCCGGCGATTACGTTATCATCGTCAACAGCGACAAGGCGATTTTCACAGGCAAAAAAATGGAACGCAAATATTATTTCCGCCATACCGGCTTCATCGGCGGCGACAAGTTCGTCCAAGCTAAGGAAATGATGGCGAAAAACAGCGACCGCGCCATGGAACACGCCGTTAAAGGGATGCTTCCAAAATCGCCGCTAGGTAGGGTTATGTTTACGAAACTCAAAGTTTATAAAACCGCCGAACACCCACATAAAGCACAACAACCACGCAAAATCGACCTTAATGGAGGAGCAAAATAATGGAAGAAACAACAAAAACAGTAGCAGTTAAAGAAGTTAGCGAAGTTAAAGAAGTTAAGGCTGAAAAGCCAGCCGTAAAAAAAGCGGTTAAAAAACCGGCCGCCGGCAACGTTGGCTCGAACGCGACTGGCCGCCGCAAACACGGCATCGCCCGCGTCCGCCTCGTTAAAGGAACCGGCAAAATCGTTATTAACGGCGAGCCTCTCGAAAAATATTTCGTCAACGATTTCCTAAAACTCATCGCGCGCCAAGCGATTGAGGTTTCGAAATGCGAAACTTACGACTTTATCGTTAACGTTATCGGCGGCGGACTAACTGGTCAAGCCGGCGCAATCCGCCACGGCATCGCCCGCGCGCTCGTTAAAGAGGACGAAACTTTTAAACCCGAACTTAAAAAAGCAGGCCTCCTAACCCGCGACCCAAGAATGAAGGAACGCAAAAAATACGGTTTAAAGAAAGCCCGCCGCGCCCCTCAATTCTCGAAGCGTTAATCACTTTAAAAATGAGCCGTCTTGGCTCATTTTTTTGCAGAAAATGGGGGCGTGGGGGAATTGTCCGCGCAACTTTGTTATTAAAATATTATAAAAATGGGCTTTGCGGCTCATTTTTTTGTTGCCGCCGCTACCCCTCGAAAAAGTCGGCGTAAGATATGCCGAATTTGTCGTGCAATTTATAAAGCGTTGTATAACTCGGCAGGCTTTTCCCGGCAGAGAGATTGCTAACTTGGCTTTGGCGAATGTTTAAAATTAGGGCAAGTTCGCCTTGGGTTAAATCGCGGTCTTTCATTATCGCGCGGATTGTTTTCGAAAAATGAAGTTTGTTCATGTGTTATTATAATAAACAGTATGTCTATCGTCAACAATTTGTTTAATGTTTATAATATAGGCATGAACATTTTTGGGGAACGATTACTCGAAACATTAAAGCGCAACGGGATAAGCCAATACCGCCTCGCACAAGAACTTGGGCTGACGACGCGCGCGGTTAATCTTTGGGTTTTAGGAAAGCGCGAACCTGATTTCGATATGCTTATACGCCTCGCGCGGCGGCTTAATACGACGACGGACTATCTTTTAGGGGTAGACAAGTTAAACACGGGCGGTAAACTATAATATGACTATTCAAGAAGCGGTGCTTAGGCGCGTAGACCAATTATTGCGCGAGCGGAATATGACGCGATATGCGCTTTGCAAAAAAGTTGCAATGCCCCAATCAACTTTGCAACATCTTTATAACAGCGACCAAAAGAGTTTGAATTTCAACACTATTATATTGTTCGCGGAGGGGTTCGATATGGAAGTCGCGGAATTTCTTTCGCACCCGTTGTTTTTACACGAAAATATCGAAACGAATTAAGGCGAAAATCGGATTTTTCCCGCGTCGCGAAATTTTTTGCGATTTTTTTGCAAATTAATCTTGACAAACGGAAAATTTTGCCCTATAATAAACTCGAAAAAAGAAGAAGTGAACCATTTCTCTCCAAGCGGTTGAAAAATATTGCTTGGATAACAAAAAATTACCCCCAAGATTTTTTGTGAAATGAAAGAAGTGGACTAATTCTACTTCTTTTTTCAAATCAGTGGGATTTCG